>JBMDXV010000015.1:0-26305 GCA_048594525.1 Gammaproteobacteria bacterium
TTGCTGACGAATTAGGGATTGACTTTTACTTCACTCACCCTTATTCTTCTTGGGAGAAAGGTACGAATGAAAATACAAATGGATTGATCAGGCAGTATTTTCCAAAAGGAACTGACTTTAATGAGGTCAGCGACGAGGCACTTAAGATAGTTGAAAATGAGTTAAATAATAGACCAAGAAAATGCCTATCGTACAAAAGTCCTGCTCAGATTTTGGTATCTAAAAAAAGGTGACAAAGTTGCGATAACGAGTTGGATGCGCCCTCCTGAGTCTGAGGCAGGAGGAAGACTACCCCTGAGCGATGCGGCCTGTAGGATTTTGTAGCAATAGTCCTATTTACAAGTAGAACCCCTGGTTGCTAAATCAAAAAAAAAAGGCTAAAGTGCCCGCTGATTTAAAACTAAGGAGTTTATTTAAGATGAAAAAAGTACTTGCGCTCGCACTGATGGTGATGTCCGGTATGGCGTATGCCAATGCACCTGGCGTGACCGCACAGCCTTCCAGCTTGCCTTCGATTTTACTCCTCGTGGTGTTCGTTGTGATTTTTTACTTTTTGCTCATTCGTCCACAAATGAAGCGGAACAAAGATCAGCGCCAACTCATGAGCGCTTTGGAAAAAGGCGATGAAGTGATCACGGCAAGCGGCCTGTATGGAAAAGTGGTGCGTGTTGAAGACACATCCATTGAAGTTGAGATTGCGGATAAAGTGGTTGTGAAAATGCAAAAACAGGCGATTATCAGTTTGCTTCCTAAAGGCACTGTGGTTGAGACCAAAGCTTAATTCTGTATGCATAAACCGCCCCGCTCTGTTACGCCTCCTTTAATCAAAAATCACACGCCCGGTTGGTTGTGGGCACTGATTATTCTCATTGTGCTCGGGGGGCTCATTTATGCCCTGCCGAATGTGTTTGGGGATAGCCCTTCGATCCAGATTTCGAGTCAGAACGGGAATCCCGTGACAATCGCCTTGGTCGACCAGGTGACAGAAACCTTGGACAATGCAAAGGTTGCGTATACGGGCGTGAATGAGGATGGCACAAATCTTACCATCGGGTTCCCGAACATTGATGCGCAGATGGCGGCGAATACCGCGCTGCAACAATTTTTTGGGGACGCCGATAGCTATGTGATTGCTTTAAACTTAACGCCGAATACGCCGAAATGGTTGTCGATCTTTGGGGCCAGTCCCATGAAGTTAGGCCTCGACTTGCGAGGAGGGATGTATTTTCTCCTGAATGTCGATATGCAGGAAGTGGTCAATACACATCTTCAGAATGAGGCGACGAGTCTCGTGAATGATTTGCAGGGCGCCAATATTCGCGCGTCTGCCATTAATTTTGTGCCGGGTACGGGGATTGTCCTGAATTTCAATGATGCGGCTTCTTTAACCTCCGCGCAAAGTTACATTGAGAGCCATTATTCCGATTTAACACTTGTTGCGGATAACAAAGCGCTGACCCTGACCGCGAATATGACGGATGCGACAGCCAATGCGCTCCGCGTGACGGCGTCGGATCAAACGCTGCAAGTGATGCGCAACCGGATTAATGAGCTTGGGGTCTCAGAAGCCTCGGTGGCCAAAGAGGGGGATAATCGCATTGTGATTGAGCTCCCCGGCGTGCAAGATGCAACGCGGGCTAAAGCGATTATTGGTGGGACGTCTACCTTAAAATTAATGCTTGGAAATGATACGGTTAATGCGGCCCAAGTGGTGGCGAGCGGACAAATTCCTCCGGGATCTTCCGTTTATTATGATGCCAACGGCAACCCTTATGTTTTATACAATCCGGTTATTATCAGCGGGAGTGCGATTTCGAATGCCTCCGTGGGATACGATCAACAAACAGGCGCGCCTGTGGTGAATGTCAGTTTAACCGGGCCGGATGTGAGTTATTTCAGTCAAGTCACGGGTCAAAATAAAGGTCATCCCATGGCGATTGTGTTGGTCCAAAGTACGTTTGACCAAGAAATGGTGAACGGAAGCCTGCAAAATGTGACGCATACCACGCAGACTTTGATTAATGAGGCCACGATTAATAGCCAGCTTGGCAGCAATTTCCAGATTTCAGGTATCGGCAATGCGCGCACGGCACAAAATCTGGCGCTTTCCATTCGTGCGGGGGCCTTGCCTGCGCCTGTGCAGATTGTGGAACAGAAGCAAGTCGGCCCGTCCTTAGGCATTCAAAATATTAAGATGGGCGGCATTTCAGTGGCGATTGCCTTATTGGCCGTTATTGTGTTTATCGCCTTTTATTATAGCGTGTTCGGTTTGATTGCGGACTTTACGTTGCTCTTAAATCTCGTGTTTATTGTGGCGATTATGTCCCTGATTCCGGGCGCGACTTTGACCTTGCCGGGTATCGCGGGGATCGTCTTAAACGTGGGACTGGCCATTGACTCCAACGTCTTGATCTTTGAGCGAATCCGCGAAGAAATCAGGAAAGGAACGTCCAACATGCTCGCAATTCATACGGGCTATGCGCGTGCCTTTTCAACCATTATCGATGCCAATGTGACGACGTTTATGGTCGCCTTGATTTTATTTGCGATTGGAACAGGCGCCGTAAAAGGCTTTGCCGTCACGCTGATGATCGGGATTGTGACCTCGGTCTTTTCGGCAACGGTGGTGGGTCGTGCGATTGTGAACTTTGTGTATGGGCGCCATCCCAATAAAAAATTGTCGATAGGGATTTGATTTATGGAATTTTTTAAAAAGAAAACCAATATCAATTTTTTAGGCATTCGTAAGTTGACCTGGAGCATCTCTGCCACGCTCATCCTCATTTCATTGATTTCCCTCCTGGTGCGCGGCATCAATTGGGATCTTGATTTTACGGGCGGATATTCCGTGCAAGTGCATTTTCAAACGCCTGCCAATATCAGCGCCGTGAAGTCGGAACTCGCAACAGTGGGCCTCAATCGAGCGGAGGTGGTCACGTTTGGTTCGAGTGAAGATTTGATGCTGAGTTTTTCGCCTAAAAATTTAGTCGGTAGCGGAGTCTCAACTGAAGACAGCACCATGGATACGGTCGTGACCTCAAAGGTGAAATCAGCCCTGCCGGACGCTGAAATCGTGCAAGTGAACTATACGGGTTCCGAGGTGGGAGGCGAACTGGCGCAAACCGGTATACTCGCGATGGTGGTCGCGATTATTGCGATTATGATTTACATCGCACTCCGTTTTGAAATCAAGTTTGCTTTGAGTGCCGCGATTTCTCTCGCACATGATCCCATCATTATTTTGGGGGTCTTTTCTCTCTTTCAAATTCCCTTTGGTTTGACGGCGCTCGCGGCCGTGCTCGCAGCCATCGGATATTCCTTAAATGATATTGTGGTGGTGTATGATCGGATTCGTGAAAGTTTCAGATTGTTTCGCACGACGCCCGTCATTGAAGTGGTGAACCGGGCCATTAACGACACCTTGTCCCGTACGATTATGACGTCGAGCCTCACTTTTCTCGTGGTCTTCATTCTGTTTTTAGCGGGCGGGCCTTCTATCCATTATTTTGCATTGGCTCTCATGATTGGCGTTGTGATCGGTACCTATTCATCGATTTATAATGCCGGGGCGCTGGCGGTTTTATTTGGTTTGAATCGTGAAACTTTTATCCCAAAACCAAAAGAGGTGGATGAATTACCATGAAAAAAATAATTTCTGCAATAGTCGGTTTGTGTATGCTCTCCGCGGTTTCCGCAGACGTGAATTCGCTTGTGAAGTTTCTGAATAGTTACACAAGTTTAAGCGCTCAATTTAACCAAGTCCTGAAGCTGTCAGGCGATGAGCAAGGGATTAAAGCGTCCGGAAGCTTATCGATGCAAAAACCCAACCTCGTGTATGTGGAAGCGAACAATCCTTTTGGTACTGGGAAATGGCAGATGATTTCAAATGGTACACAAATCTGGACGGTGAACAGGGATCAGATCAGTGTGAGCCCGTTCAAGTCATTGCCTTCGATTCAAGACCTTCTCTTCTTTAAAGGGAATGCACAAGCCTTGCAAGCAGTGTATAAGGTTAAAACAATCAGCGCGACGCGTTATGAACTTTTCCCGAGAGACCCAACGGCTGAAATCAAGGAAATTATCGTCGAATTTGACAATAAAGGCATGCTTGCTTCTGCCACAGCGATTGCGAAAGTGGGTACCAATGAGATTCAGTTTAATCATGTCGAACTCAATCCCACCTTATCCCCTGATCTCTTCCAGTATGTCCCGCCGCCGGGTGCGACCGTCAAGACGGTTAACTCTTAACCCTGAGCCACGAAAAAGGAGTGTTTGATGAAACGTTTACTCACGATTGTTTTGGGTCTCTTCATGTCTGTGGCGTTTGGGGATATTTACCAGCTCAACAGTCTCTTACAAAACTTTACGAGTCTCCAAGCCAATTTCAGTCAAGCCTTGACGGATGGTCAGGGGAATCAAAGCCAATCCACGGGCATCATTTATATTCAAAAACCGAATCAGTTTCATTATGAAGTCGCGACACCTGATCAGGAAATTTTTATCTCGAACGGTCAACAAGTCTGGAGCGTAGAGCCTGATTTACAACAAGTGATCATCAGTCCCTTGAGCGAAAATCTTTCAACGACGCCGCTCCTCCTCTTGAGTGGAGACACCAAAAATCTTCAGAGCGTGTTCAAAGTGACGCAAATCAATAGTACTCATTACACGCTGGTGCCCCGCGATCGAGATTCGATGATCAAGCAGATTATCATCAGTTTTGATGCAAAAGGCGTTTTGAGTTTTTTACAAATTAACAATACGATGGGGCAGGTGAGTCAACTTCAGTTTACGAATGTTGAACTCAACCAGCCGCTTGCGTCGAGCTTGTTTCAGTATACGCCTCCCCCCGGCATGGATGTGTTAACGAATTCTTAGCGCGTTCACAATCTGTGCGCCCAGTAAAAAAATAACTGATGAGAGATAGAGCCAGATTAAAAAGAGGGGAATGACCGCGAGCGCGCCATATAAGATTGTATAGGTTGGGACGAGGGGAACATAAAACGCAAACCCTACCTTCGCGCCTTCAAATAAAAGCGCGGCAAAAAACGCACCGATGCAGACGTGCCGGATTTTGACTTTACAGTTGGGTAGGGTGAAATACAAAAAAGCGTAGGCGAGGAACGAGCAGAGAAAAGGCAAAAAGATGAGGAGCGGTGAAAAGTTATAAATTTGAAGCCAGTGAATGGACGACAGGAAAGAACTGACGCCAAGGCTCGCACACAAAAAGAGTGGGCCGATAATCAGCGTCCCCCAGTGAATTAAAAAGGAGAGCCCTAAAAAACGTCTGCGAGTGATGCCCCAGAGCGCATTCACATGATTTTCCATCGTCGAGAGCATCAAATAAGCGGTGACACCCATAAAGATAAAACTGATCCAGGGCAAGGCATGCGCTTGTTCTTGAAATTCTTCAATCACATTTAAGATCACCTCACCCGTATGCGGGACAAAATTAGCAAAAATAAAAGCCTCGATGTTGGCGATGAGGTGATCGAAAAACGGGAAGAAGCTCACCACACTAATCACCACGATGCTCACCGGCCCGATCGCTAGTAACGTGGTATAAGCCAGACTCGCCGATCGCGTCAGTCCGCTCTCGTGATAAAAATCAGAAAGGACTTTAAAACCAAATCGGCTGACTTTCACAATGAAATCTGTTAGGCTTTGGAGCTTAGGAAACATAGGATGAATTTACCACCATGCAAGCTTATATTTTGATTCTCTACTATAGCAGAACAGGATCAACCTTTGAAATGGCAAAAGCCATTGCACAAGGCGTGATTGAGATGGGGCTTGAGGCGCGCATTCGAACGGTTCCTCCCGTTTCATCCGGCCTGGCTGAGGCCGTCCCGCCTATTCCTGTCACGGGCCCGCTCTATGTGACCTCGGATGATTTTAAAAATTGTCTCGGCTTGGCCCTCGGCAGCCCGACTCGGTTTGGGAATATGGCCGCACCCCTCAAATATTTTTTAGATTCGACGGGAGACTTGTGGTTTGCAGGGAGTCTTGTTGGCAAGCCCGCATCGGTCTTTACCTCCACCACCAGTATGCATGGCGGTCAGGAAACAACCTTACTGTCCATGATGTTGCCTTTGCTGCATCATGGTATGGTGATCGTGGGACTGCCTTATACCGAGCCCGCGGTCGGTGCGACAAAAAGCGGAGGCACGCCTTACGGCGCAAGCCATGTTGCAGGGCCCGAGGCTAATATTCAATTATCGAAAGAAGAAGCCACATTGTGTCAGGCTCAGGGAAGGCGTTTGGCAGAAATCGCCTTAAAATTGGCTCTGCCGCGAGGTATGAAAGCCTAATGAAAACCAACTCGCTCACCATTTTTAGTGTGCTTCTTGCCATCGTGATCGAAGTCATGGGCATGGGATTATTTATGCCCTTGCTTCCTGATCTCTTCTGGAGTCCGCACTCTCCCTTGCTCTCGCCGGACGCGTCTCACTTCTGGCGTCAGATGGATTATGGCTTGTCCTTTGCGTTTTGGGCGGTGGGGATTTTTTTTGGGGCGCCCTTTCTCGGCAATGTTGCAGATCGGGTAGGCCGAAAAAAAGTGCTGGTGCTCTCGTTGGCTTTGGTGATGGTCAGTTATTTTTTGTCTTACCTCAGCTTGGTTTTGGGGAGTAATATTTTGTTTATGCTCAGCCGATTGATGAGCGGCTTTTTTGCGAGTTCCTTCCCCATTGCCCAGGCGATCATTGTCGATACGAGCGCAGATGAAAACCGAGCCCGTAATCTCGGTTGGGTGACCTTGGCCGCATCGATCGGGATTGTGATCGGCCCGTTTTTAAGTGGCGTAGCCTATCGCTTGGGTGGCCCGGATGAAGGGGCCAAAATCGCTTTTTTAATTGCAGCGGGACTGGCCTTTTTGAACACCCTATCGATCTGGGTTTTATTGAAAGAAACCATGCGTGTGAAGTCTAATCGTGCCTTGCATTTTTTGAGTGTGATTTCAAGCTGTCGTTTTGCATTTTCTGATCGACGTATTCGTTTTTTTACGGTTATATTTTTTATGCTTTCCGCTTTATGGGGATTTTATTTTCAGGGGATTTCAGTCTTGTTGAGTGAGCACTTCAATCAAACTCCCGTTGCAGTGAGCTCTTTTTATACCTTAATGGGCGTGGGGCTGTTTATCATGACATTATTCATCCAGCCGCGTCTGTTAAAAATGTTCTCTCTCCGGGGCTTAGGCATCGCGGGGATGCTCATGATGGCGCTTCTTTTCGGATCAGGGCTGGTGTTTCAACGGCTTGGAATGCAATGGGTCGGTGCTGTTTTTGGCTGTATGGCAGAGTGTCTTACTTACACGGTGTTGATGACCCTATTTTCTCAAGCGGTCAAAGAAGACGAGCAAGGCCGGGTGATGGGCGGAGTCGGTGCTGTTTTTGGTTTGACCTGGGGGCTGATTTCTCCCCTGACGGGACTTCTCCTCAGCGTGAATATTTTCTTGCCGCTCGTCTTTTCTGTTCTATTTGCCTGTATCGGTGCCGTTCTGATGTCGAGAGTTCCCCGTGTCAGAACGTGAATCGCATGGCGTGCAGTTTGTAACAGCAAGTGAGCGTGATGAAGGCCAACGACTCGATAACTGCTTGTTTCGACTTTTTAAAACCTTGCCCAAGAGTAGGGTCTATCGCTTATTGCGCAAGGGAGAGATCCGGGTCAATAAAAAACGCGTCTTGCCGGAATACCGCCTGAACGTAGGAGACTTGATTCGCATCCCGCCGCTCGATTTAGAAACTGAAAACACCCGGTCTTTACATCTCAAACCTAACGAGGCGGATGTGATCAATCGGGCTATTCTCCGGGAGGAAACGGAGTGGCTTGTGCTGAATAAACCCCATGGCCTTTCCGTTCATGCAGGTACCGATACAAGGCTTGGCGTGATTGAAATGTTGCGCCTTGCGCGGCCTGAGCTTAAATTTGTAGAGTTGGCCCACCGTTTAGACAAAGAAACCTCAGGCGCACTCTTGATCGCTAAAACGCCTGCTGCTTTAAAGGGTTTTCATCAAATGTTACGAGATCGGGAGGCCATTCGTAAAACCTATAGGCTCCAGGTAAAAGGCGTATGGCCAAAACGTTTAAATCGCGTGGATGAACCTATAGAAGGGAAGCCTTCCCGCACGACATTTCAAGTCCTCAGCGCTTCGCCTTTGGTCACCGAGCTTTCTGCCGTCTTGCACACAGGACGCCAACATCAGATTCGCATCCACTGTCAAAAAGCGGGGTTCCCGGTGGTGGGGGATAGCAAATACGGGGATTTTGCCTTTAACCGAATGTTTAGTAAAACCAGCGGGCAAAAGCGCATGTTCTTGCATGCGATGCGTCTTGAATTTGATTGGAAAGGCCAGTCGTATTGCATTGAAGCGCCCCTTGAAGAAGCGTGGCATATTGTTTAGGGATTGAAACTTTTCTGTCCGGAAACACAAGTCAAAGCGCAATCCCACACAATTTGTGTCAGATCGAAATGTAATAAGGGCGAAGATAATTCATAGGCAGGAAGTGGTTTTTCTTCTATTAAAAAATAGCTTAAAAAGCAATACCTGGTATTTTTATTTTTTGTCATTCATAAATATAGTAGCTGTTTCGGCTTAAGCTAAGCTCCAAGCCAGCTGGCGCTATTGTCTGCTTTGCAATCATATTTATTTTGCAACTTGAATTTTTAGATAAAATGTAACAAGAAAAGGGAAGAGAAATTTTTTATGGTTTTTATTCCCCTCAAGCACTCGGTATAGTAGTGCCTGAAAGTATGCCTACTTTCATAGGTTATAGGGCGGCTGCAATCAATGCAAAAAAATAAAAGAATAAGCAGAAGATTACAGCCGGTTTTTCACAGGTGCAATACATCCATAACCTCATATTCCACAATCCCTCCGGGCGTCGATACTTCAACAGTTTGGCCGATTTCTTTGCCGATTAAAGCGCGGGCGATGGGAGAGGAAACTGAAATTTTTCCGGCTTTCAAATTCGCTTCGTCTTCGCAGACAATCTGATAGCGGACTTCTTTTTCGGTGTCGAGGTTCAGCAAAACGACTGTGGTGCCAAAGAGGACTTTCCCCGTAGGAGGAATCGCGGTAATATCGATGACGTGGGCATCCATGAGTTTGGCTTCGATATCGCGTATCCGCGCTTCTAAAAAACCTTGTTGTTCTTTGGCTGCGTGATATTCGGCGTTTTCTTTTAAGTCCCCATGCGCACGCGCTTCTGCAATCGATTGAATCACTTTGGGGCGTGAAACGGATTTGAGGTGTTCGAGTTCTTGTTCCAGCTGCGCGTGTCCCTGTTTGGTCATGGGTTTTTTCATTGTGAGTCTCCCTAACAAAATTTAATGAGGAATATTGTCTGCAATTACCTGTTTCCATGCAAGTGCGAGTTCATATAAAGAGAGCTCTTTATTCACAGCGACTTTGGTTTGAAACCTTGCACTTTTTTGTGAAAGCTCGCGATAAAATGCGGAAAGCCGAGGATCGGGTTTTTTTTGCATCATGTCGTGTGTAAGAACCATTTGAGTATACACGCAATCGAGTGGGTCGAGCGTTTTGTTCGATTCGATAAACTGCAAGGGCTCAAACGAGGAAACAAGTAAACTCTCTATCAAAGCTTGATTATGAGTATCCGCATTTCCGTGAATGGCATACGTTAGGCAGCGGCTCCGAATGGTAGGGAGTAAGAGATAAGGCTTTGCAGACAACAAGATGATCAGCGTGCCCTCTCCCGGTTCTTCTAAGGATTTTAACAGTGCATTTTGCGCAGCAATATTGAGTGTATTGGCTTCCATAAAGACAACAATCCTTTTTCCTCCTCGGAAGGCGCTGTGCTCCAAGAAAGAAATTACTTCACGCACTTGATCAATTTTAATAACATTAAGTTTTCCTTCAGGAATAATCCGCATTAAGTCAGGATGCCCCATTTCAGAATCAAACAGTTGACAAGAAAGGCAGGTCTGGCAGGCTTGAGCCGTATGGCTTTCACATAGGAGAGCTTTTAAGTCTGTGTTGAGTGCTTGTTCGATTGAAGAAGCGTTGCCGACGAAAAGAAGGGCATGCGGAAGGCTATTGAAAGAAGGAATCATGGTGTGTCTCCTGATGCCTCAGCACTGAGCCAGGTCTCGACAATTAAACAGGCTGCAAAGGCATCGAGGCGTTGTTTTTTAAGACGGGTCTCTGTATGTTCGGCCCTTTCTGCGAGCTCATAATGGACTGCACGTGTGCTTAAGCGTTCATCTACGCGATGCACAGGCAAGGCTGTTCGTGCTTCTAAGGATTGGGCAAATTCCTCAGCGCGTTCGCAAATATAAGAAAAACTGCCATCCATATTAAAAGGGATGCCGACAATGAGCGCATCGGGACGCCAGGTTTTGATAAGCTTTGCGAGGATTGGATCAGGTAAACGGCCGTCTTGAACCTGAACAATATCGACGGGAGACGCCGTTCCTGTAATGGTTTGCCCGCTTGCCACACCCATTCTTTTCAGGCCGAAATCAAAGCCGAGCAGGGTCAAGGAGGGTCGTGATGATTTGATAGTGGTCGTCATGAAATTGCTCTTTTAGGTTTTTGAGATGTGTGAGGGGAACCCATTCTACTGATAACGCATCATCTGCAGCGGTAACAGGTGGGCGGGGGAGCGCGAGTTCAAAATATCCCGCATGCGTGATAACGCGCCCAATCAATGAGCGATCGGGATAGTCAAACACTTGGATGGTGAGGAGACGTTGCAGCAATGTATTTTTATCAAGCCCTATACCTGTTTCTTCAATGAGTTCTCTACATATGCCTGCGCGAATCCATTCGTCTTCTTCCAAAAATCCGCCGGGCAATGCATAAAGCCCTTTGCCTGGACAATATTTGCGTTGAATGAGTAAGAGATGCTCATCACATACGACGAGCGCATCTGCCGTTACAAAAATCGGGGCGTAAGGGCTCTTTGACCAGCTTTCGCGATAGCCTGCTACAAAACGCGCTTCTTCTTGAAGCCTTCCAAAATCAGGAGTGGTTTTAAATTTGAATAGAAAGTCTCGGGTGGGTGGGGCCACATGAGGACTGATCTCCTCATTACAAAAGTATTGGTTGCGAATCTCTGTCGCATGAATGTCTTGAAAATTAGGGAATTCAACCTCGTTCCACTCAGGAAATTCTTTTAGATAGTAAGTGCTTGCATCTTTCGTATGGCCAAAGAGCGTGACGCGTTGAGGGCTCAAAGCATTAACCACATGCCGAACCGCGTTCACCCAAGCTGTTTCGGAATAAAAAAAATCGGGAATGGCTGCAAAATGTAGATTAGACTGTGGAAAACTTTGTTGAATCAGGAGCTTACGTTCCTCAAAGTGGAAGGGGTTTTTAATGTTTCGCGCTCTAAAAGAAGAGCCAATAATCACGAGCAGAGTGTCACACTGGCTCAGCGCTGCCTCTATTAAATAAGCGTGTCCGAGATGGAACGGTTGAAATCGACCGATGAGAACTCCAAGGTGAGCAGTATTCATAGAGTAGTTTGCGAGAGTTTTTTTTTCAGGCTATTATTATAACGGATTGAATTTGAAATAGGTAAGGCAGGATGGCGCGCGAGAAAATTTTAATTATCGATGATGAGCCCGGGATTCGACAACTGATCCGTCTTTTTTTAGAAAGACACCATTACGCGGTACGGGAAGCAAAGAATGGGGAAGAAGGAATGGAGGCGCTTGCTGAAGAAGCGGTGGACTTAATCATACTAGATCTCATGTTACCTGATATTTACGGCATGGATTTATGTAAAAAAATCCGCGAAACGTCTAGCATCCCGATTATTATGTTAACCGCTGTGCATGGCGAAATGAATGTCGTTCTGGGCTTTGAAGCGGGCGCAGATGATTATGTTGAAAAACCCTTTAGTCCACAGGTCTTGTTGTCCCGGATTCAAGCTGTTTTAAAGCGCCATCCTGTGCGCACGCCAGCGCCTCTCCTTGGAAATGAGTCCCGCATTTTCGGAGAAGAAATAAAAACTACACCAACCGATGTGCCTTATAGTAAAGCGAGTTTCGGGCAATGGACTTATTTTCCTGAAGAATCTTGTATTAAGCATCTTTCCGGTAAAATGTTTTTTTTAACGAAGAACGAGGCATTGTTGATGGAGCTTTTTTTAGCTAATGAACAAGAAGTCATGAGTCGCGATAGAATTGCGCTTGCGTTGAAGCTGGATATCGATGCGCCGGAAAGTCGTGCCATTGATGTGCAAATTTCACGCTTACGTAATAAACTGCGGGATAAAAGCAACAATAATTTGATTAAATCGATTCGTAATAAAGGCTATTTGTTATCCGTTCCGGTTAGAATAAGTTGACCCTATGATCCTATTTTTACTGACTTGTATTCTCGCTTTAGTGGTCCTCTCAAGCTTTTTTTCAGGCTCTGAGACGAGCATGATGGCTTTGAATCGGTATCGCTTGCATCACCTAGCGAAAAAATCACGCGCTGCGCATCGCGCTGAAAAACTGTTAAAACGACCTGATCGTTTGCTCAGCGCTATTTTAATCGGCAATACTTTGGCGACGGTCTTAGCCTCCAGCCTCACGACCTTAATCGCACAACATTATTTTGGCGCTTGGGGCGTGTTTGCGGTCACGCTCTTATTAACGCTGATTATTCTTTTATTTGGTGAAATCATTCCCAAAACGCTCGCAGCGGTCAAACCGGAAACCCTGGCTCTTCCAGCTGCTTTGCCTTTGAAGGGATTGATTATTGTTCTCTCACCGCTCATTTTTTTATTAACGCGTCTCACGAATGCGATTTTGAAGAGATTCGGTATTTCTATTTCTGATCAGCATACTGTCGATCCCTTGACGTCTGAAGAACTTCGCACCGCGGTATCTGCTTCCCGCGACGCTTTGGCTGAGCCGCATAAAAACATGCTGCTTGGCGTGCTCGACCTTGAAAAAGAGACGGTAAAAGGTGCAATGCTCCCGCGTCAAAACATTCGGGGACTTAATCTGAATGAGGCCTGGCCGGATATTTTACGACAATTGCAAGAGAGCCCTTTTTCGAAGTTACCTGTGTATCGCGACAGTATGGATGACGTGATCGGTATTCTTCCCCTCCGTAAAATCGTGTCCTTATCTCAAGAAATGGCGAATCCTCAAGCGGTACTAGAGAAACTGGTCGATCCGCCTTATTTTATCCCCGAGACGACGACTTTGCAGTATCAGTTAATTCGCTTTCAGCAACATTCCGAACATATGGCTTTTGTCGTCGATGAATATGGGGATATCCAAGGCTTAGTCACGGTACAGGATATTCTGGAAGAAATCGTGGGCCGATTTACGAATATCAGCCAGCCTTCTCTTCACATTTATACCGAGCATTTAGAGGATGGCTCATTTTTAGTGGATGGCGCCATGACGCTCCGTGATCTTAATCGGGATCTCAATTTGGACTTGCCCACAGATGGTCCGCGTACTTTATCAGGGCTAATTGTTGAATATCTAGAGGCCATGCCTGTGGCAGGTGTCAGCTTAAAAATGAATGAGTATCCGATTGAAGTCATCGAAGTAGAAGACAATGCGGTCAAGACTGCAAAAATTAATCTAAAACTAAACAGAGAGGAAAATCAAGAATGATAAATACCACAAAACAACCGAAAGCTTTAAGTGTTTTCTTTTTAACGGAAATGTGGGAGCGCTATGGCTTTACCATGTTAGAAATCGTGTTGGTTTTGTATCTTATTAAAGTATTTTTTGTGAGCGATGATTTAAGTTATGGCGTCATGGGCTCCGTCACTGCGCTCGCTTATGTGAATTCAGTGGTGGGGGGCTTTCTCGCGGATCGGTATATCGGACATCGGCGCGCTGTGTTATTGGGTGCGATCTTGTTAAGCTGTGCGTATGCAGCCTTAGCCGCTGTGGAACATTTGTGGGCAGTCTATTTCGCTTTGGCCCTCTTAACACTTGGGACAGGTCTTTTAAAGCCGAACATCTCCAGTTTAGTGGGAACGCTCTACACTGAAAATGATCCTCGGCGTCACAGCGGATTTACTATTTTTTATATCGGGATCAATGTGGGCAATATGCTGACGTTGTTTCTGTCGGGCTATATTCAACAGTATTTTGGCTGGCATACAGCTTACTTCACCGCAATGGTCATGCTAATCGTCGCCTTCATTACGTTTTGGATTGGCGTGCGGTATTTTAAAATTCAAGATGTGCAAAAAGTAAAACATGGAAAAAGAGAGTGGTTGAAGACGATCGTTGCTTTGGTCGTGATGCTGGCGTTTAATGAGTTTATTATTAAACACCAGCAGGCTGCGCTCATCGCTTTTGTCGGAATTGCAGTCGCGAGTGCTGCCATCGTGATATATGAAGCCTTTCATGAGAAAGGCAAAGCCCGCAGCCGGATTTTCGCTTACCTCGTTTTAGTGGCGATATCGGTCGTGTATTGGGCCTTGTTTTTTCAGATATTCATGTCCATCAACCTTTTCATCGATCGGGCAGTGGATCACAAGGTGTTTGGGTTTACGCTGGCAACGTCGAGTTTCGCTGCGGTTGAATCCGTGGGGGTGATTCTATTTGGCTTGGTGCTGAGTAAGCTCTGGACAGGGCTCGGCACCTCTCGCTGGAGTCCGAGCACCCCCATGAAGTTTAGTTTAGGGCTATTCTTTCAAACCCTGGCGTTTGGGGTGGTGTTTTTGAGTTATATTCACTTGGAAGCGAATGGCCTCATCATGGGAGCGTGGATCGTCTTGTTGTACTTTGTGGTGTCTATTGGCGAATTACTGCTGTCCCCCACCGGACTTGCCATGGTCACAGAACTCGTGCCCAAACGGCTTGCGGGCGTGATGATGGGTATTTTCTTCATCTCTCTCGGCTTGGGAGGAAAGCTTGCAGGGGTGATTGCAGATCAAGCTGCGATCCCGGACGGAATGACGAATGTCAGTCAAATTCAGGCGGTCTATCACCATGCATTTGTAGTCTATTTCACCCTGTCGCTGGTTGCTGCGTTGATTAGTCTAGCGCTCGTGCCAGTCCTTAAAAAGCTGATTCAAAGCCCTGAGGCTTAAATAGCTTTCGTGGCCTCGATCAACCATTTTAAGGTTTCGACTTCAAGGGATGCGCCTAGTTCCGCTAAAATTCGCGCGTGATAGGCGTTCACCTGGGCGATTTCAATGGAGGAGAGCATTTCTTTTGCAATGAGCTTGCGTGAATAAGGCACTAAGGTCAAGTCTTCAAAGGTGTAAAACTCACCAAATTCCGAATGTGGAGGCGTAGATTTTTTAACATAGACTAAGTTTTCAATTCGAATCCCAAGTCGGCCGCTTAAGTAAACGCCTGGCTCATTGCTGAGAATCATATTGGGTTGCAGGGCAGTCGTAGTCGCTGCCGTTGAGATACGCTGCGGCCCTTCGTGGACACATAAAAAAGAACCTACGCCATGGCCTGTGCCATGCCCGTAGTTAAGTCCTTCCTGCCACAAAAACTGACGCGCGAGGATATCAAGTTGTTCGCCGCGTGTGCCAGCCGGGAAAAGGGATCTCTTTAATGCAAGATGGCCTTTTAGGACTAAGGTATAACAGCGTTTTTCAAAGTCTGTAGGCTGGCCTAAATGGATCGTGCGCGTGACGTCTGTTGTACCTTCAAGGTATTGCCCGCCTGAATCTAATAGGAGGATTTCATCCGTTCCAACTGCTATATTGGTTTTGGGCGTAGAGCGATAATGAATAATAGCCCCATGTGCGCCGTAGCCTAAAATGGTTTCAAAGCTCGTGCCTTGGAAGCTTTTAGCGAGTTCTCGGAAGCTGAGGAGTTTATCCACAAGCGAGAGTTCAGTGTGGCCAGTTTTATGATGATCAAGCCAACTGAAAAATCGAATGAGGGCGAGGGCGTCTAAGCGATGTGCTTGAGCTGCCCCTTCTATTTCTATCTCATTTTTACAGGCCTTCCACAATAAAATCGGGCTTGGAGATGCCGTAATCTTATGGGACTTTAAAGCATTATAGATAGCTTCATTGCTATAGGTTTTGTCGAGTAACACTTTGGGAGGACAAAGCTCAGGGAGAAGCTTGTAAAAATGCGGGTAATCCCTTGTCTCTATATGCAAAGCTTTGAGATAATCCTGCGTTTTCTGAGGCAGGGAGCTCAGATTGACAAAGAGGATAGCTCGCTCTGTGGTAATCAATGCATAACTCAAAAAAACAGGGTTGTGTACAATATCTGTTCCCCGCAGGTTAAAGAGCCAGGCAATGCTGGCAAGATCATTGAGCACAATGGCCTCTTGCTTTTCAGCCCTTAAATAGTCTTGAAGCTTAATAAGTTTTTCTTGGGCAGATTGGCCCGCATGTTGTTCCGATAAAACTGAGATTTTGGAGTGATACAAGGCAGGGCGGCGGAGCCATATTTGATCGATTAAATTTGGGGTAAGGAAAACGAGTTCACTGTCGGAAAGATGAGAGGCTGTACGGAGCGCTTCAGCCTGCCTTAAGGTTATAATCTGAGGGTCTACCCCAATCCTTGCTTTACGAATACTCTCGCTTATAAACGCCTGCAAGCTTGAGCTTTCAGCCTGTTTAAAAATAAAAATGGTAAAAAGATCCGCTGGCAACTCCTGGGCAGCCTGTTCCGCATAACGCCCATCTGTCCAAAAAAAAGCTTTATCGCGCCCAACCAAGATTTCAGCATTACTTCCCGTAAAGCCGGATAAATATTGATAACGCTTTGATGCCTCAGGCAGATATTCATTTTGATGTGCATCCGAATTGGGAATGAAATAATAATCAATATTGTAGTGTTCCATGAGTTTGCGTAAATGCGTCAAGCGTTCAAAAATCGACATAAAAATTATCCTTGAAGAGAGGGTGTGCATTAAAGTGTATTCTATTAGAAAAATCAATTGCCGTGATTCTATTCCGACAATTCAATTACTGTGTCCCTTTTTTTAAAAAGGGTTTTACTTTATCATAACGCTTTTGTCTTTAATAAGGAACACAGCGTGACACCCAAAATAGCACTGGTCACGGGCGCAAGCCGTGGAATTGGCGCCGCAATTGCTTCTGTTTTAGTTGAAAAAGGCTGGTATGTGATTGGTACGGCAACCCGTGATGAAGGGGCGGCAGATATTCAAGCGCGCCTTTCGCAAAAAGGAGAGGGGCGTGTTTTAGATGTCAGTGAGGCAGAAGGCGTCAGTCATTTCGTAAAAAGCTTGCAAGAAGAAAATAAAATGCCTGCGCTCCTCGTCAATAATGCTGGTATTACCCGCGATAACCTCCTCATGCGGATGTCGGAAGAGGAGTGGCAGGCTGTCATCAATACCAACTTAACTTCGGTCTATCGCCTAAGTAAAGCTTGCATTAGAAGCATGATGAAAGCCGAGTGGGGGCGCATTATTTCAATCGGCTCAATTGTCGCGACAACCGGGAATCCCGGTCAGGAAAATTATTGCGCCGCCAAGGCGGGTGTGATTGGCTTTAGTAAGTCACTTGCCCAGGAAGTGGGCTCTCGCAGCATCACCGTCAATGTGGTCGCCCCAGGGTTTATTGAAACCGATATGACGAATGCGCTCAGCGAAGAATATCGCCTGGCGCTCGCCGAACGCATTGCCTTAAAGCGGATTGGACAGCCGGAAGAAATTGCCCATGCGGTGGCATTTTTGGCTTCGGACGAAGCTTCTTACATCACAGGGCAAACCCTGCACGTCAATGGCGGGATGGCAATGATATGAGCCAAGCGGAAAGAACCCAGTATTGTGGAGAGATTACAGAGAAAAATATAGGTGAAACCGTCCTTGTATACGGTTGGGTTCATCGTCGGCGCGATCATGGCGGGGTCATTTTTCTAGATGTGCGCGACCGTGAAGGCTTACTTCAGGTAGTCTTTCAACCCGAAGCGGTTGACGTCTTTCGGCGGGCAGATCAAGTGCGTAATGAATATGTCATTTCCGTTCAAGGGACGGTGCGACGTCGGCCCGATCAGCAAGCAAATACCAATTTGAAAACAGGTGAAAATGAAGTGTTGGGGCAGGCGCTTGAAATTTTGAATATCGCCGAAACGCCGCCTTTTATGCTGGACGAGCACCACCACATTTCAGAAGAAGTGCGACTGAAATACCGTTTCCTGGATTTGCGTCGTCCTGAAATGCAGGAGCGGATGATCATCCGGAGCAAGATTACGCGTGAAGTCCGCCGTTATCTTGATGATCAGGGATTTTTAGATATTGAAACACCCATGCTCACCCGAGCCACGCCGGAAGGCGCAAGGGATTATCTTGTCCCGAGTCGCGTCCACAAAGGCTCATTTTATGCCCTACCCCAGTCGCCACAATTATTCAAGCAATTGTTAATGGTTTCGGGTTTTGATCGCTATTATCAAATTGTCCGTTGTTTTCGTGATGAAGATTTACGGGCAGATCGTCAGCCTGAATTTACCCAGATTGATATCGAAGCTTCCTTCATTGATCGTGAATGGATCATGAACAAGACAGAGGGGCTCATCCATCATTTATTCAAAACGATTTTGAATTTGGAGTTCAAGCCTTTTCCCCGCATGAAATATGATGAAGCCATGCATTTATATGGTTCTGATAAACCTGATTTACGCATTCCCCTCCGGTTTATTGATCTCAAAGACCTGATGGGAGATGTAGAGTTTAAAGCCTTTTCAGAGCCAGCAAATGATCCGCACGGTCGCATTGTCGCTTTAAAATTAGCGCGTGGTGTGGAATTACTCTCCCGTAAAGCTTTGGATGATTACGGCCATTTTGTAGGAGAGCACGGCGCGAAAGGCTTAGCGTATATCAAAGTCAATGATCTTGGGTTGGGTATGGCAGGTTTGCAGTCTCCCATTTTAAAGTTTCTGCCGGAAGCGCATATTAAAGCCATCTTAAATCGTGTGGATGCACAAAATGGAGACATTGTTTTATTTGGTGCGGGTCACCAAGATGTGGTCAATGCTTCAATGGGCGCGCTCCGCGTCAAGCTTGGGCATGATCTGAAACTCCTCACCCACACCTGGGCGCCTTTATGGGTCACTGACTTCCCCATGTTTGAAAGGGGAGAGGGCCGCTGGGTGGCCATGCATCATCCCTTCACTTCACCCAATATCCAAGCGATTTCCGAACTCTCACAGGACCCTCAAGGCGTGCGCGCGCATGCTTACGACCTTGTTTTAAACGGCTACGAAATCGGCGGGGGATCCATTCGGATTCATGATGCCGCAATGCAACAAGCTGTATTTGATCTCCTTGGGATTGAAAAAGAAGAAGCGATGGAAAAGTTTGGCTTTCTCCTCAATGCCTTGCAGTATGGGGCTCCTCCACATGGTGGCTTAGCATTTGGTTTAGACCGCATTGTGATGCTCTTTACTGGCACCACCAACATTCGCAACGTCATTGCCTTTCCTAAAACACAAACAGCCCAATGCCTCATGACGGAGGCGCCAGCCCGTGTTGAAGCGAAGCAATTACTTGAGGTTGGGATTCGGATAAAGTAGCCAGCAAGCGTTCATAAAAAAGGACGCAAAAAGCATTTGACATACCCCCCACTTTTTTGGATAATAGCCGGCCCTTGGCTATGTAGCTCAGTTGGTTAGAGCACGGCATTCATAATGCTGGGGTCAGTGGTTCAAGTCCACTCATAGCCACCAGCGTTTTTAATTGAGGAGTAAACTGTTCATGGTCGTTATTCGCTTATCCCGTCGGGGTGCTAAAGATCGTCCTTTTTATCATGTTGTGGTTGCGGATCAACGTTTTCCGCGTGATGGTCGTTATATCGAAAAAATAGGGTATTTCAACCCGATTGCGGCAGGTCAGGAAACCAAATTGCAGTTAGATTTAGACCGTGTTGATCATTGGATCAAACAAGGTGCACAGCCGTCTCCTCGCGTTGCGGCCTTGGTGAAGTCTTTTAAAAAGGCTTAGTTTTTTATGAGCGCAGAGCTCGTGACGATTGGCCGAGTCGGTGCGCCGCATGGGATTGAAGGGGCACTGAGGCTCCAGCTTTTTTTAGAGCATCCTGAAGCAGTTTTTGACTTTAAAGCCTGGCACGTTCACTTTCCTGAAAAATCCGATTTTATTCCTTTTCAGGCCTTTAAGGTGCAGGAAAAAGGAAATCAATTTTATATTCGCTTTGATGCGGTCAAGGATCGAGACCAAGCACGACAATTCACCCATGCCTTATTGGCGGTGCCGCGAAGCGAATTGCCTCCCTTAGATGCAACGGAATATTACTGGTCTGATTTAGAAGGCTTGTCGGTTTACAACACGACGGGTGTTTATCTCGGTACAGTCGATCATTTAATAGAAACAGGCGCAAATGATGTGCTCGTATTAAAAACAGACGCAGGCACAGAAATGCTGATTCCGTATGTTTATCCCGAGATTGTCATTGAGATTGATTTGCTTGCAAAAAAGATTGTAGTGGACTGGGAGGGGCGATAATCCCTCAGTCACTTCGTGACAGCTCCCTTAACAAGGGAGCCAAGAAAGTTGAGAGGGTCTAACGGGCCTAGCTCCTGAAAGAGGATCTTGCCTCCCTTAATAAGGGAGGTGTCGACGTGAGTCGACGGAGGGATTAGGCCTCGAAGCCTAAGAAAGCAAGAGGATTTCAAGATGAAAATCGTTTCATTCAACGCCAATGGCATTCGCTCTGCCACCAAAAAAGGCTTTTTTGATTGGTTTTATTCGATTGATGCCGATGTCCTCTGTATTCAAGAAACCAAGGCGCAGGAACATCAATTGCAAGAGACGCTTTTTTGTCATCAGGATTATCAGCGATTTTTCTTTGATGCCCATAAACCGGGATATAGTGGCGTCGCGATCTATACCCGTCTGCCGCCCGATACAGTCAAAACAGGGCTGGGCTTTCCCCTTGCGGATACCGAGGGCCGCTACATCGAAATGGCAATCGGTAATCTTTCCATTGCATCGCTATATTTGCCGTCAGGGTCGAGCGGAAATATTCGTCAAGAGGCCAAGTATGCTTTTATGAAAGCGTATCAAACCATCCTCTCTAATCAGTTGAAAGCAGGACGAGAGTATATCATTTGCGGCGACTGGAATATTGTTCACAAAGCAATCGATATTAAAAATTGGCTCAGTAATCAAAAAAATTCAGGTTGTTTGCCGGAAGAACGGGCCTGGCTGGATCTCCTGTTTGAAGAATGGGGGTGGGTGGATGCTTTCCGGGTGCTGAATCAGGAGAAAGATCAATACACCTGGTGGTCACAGCGTGCAGGCGCGTGGGACAGGAATGTAGGATGGCGGATTGATTACCAGGTGGCCACGCCGGGTTTGCGGGATAAAATTAAAGAAGTTGCTATTTACCGAGAGCAGAAATTCTCTGATCACGCGCCCTTAATTGTGCGTTATGACTTATAACAACTGGCAAAATAGAGTATAATAAGAGCCATTTTTTTAAATCGAACAAAACATGATTGACCCTAAACTGTTACGCGCACAGCCAGAAGAAGTAAAAGACATGCTTGCAAAACGGGGTAAAACCTTTGACTGGCAAAAGTTTGAAAGCCTGGAGGGAGAGCGAAAAGCTTTGCAGACAAAGCTTGAAACTCTCCAGGCGAAGCGTAATCAGTTTGCAAAAGCGATTGGTCAGGCTAAATCAAAAGGCGAGGGGTGTGAGGACTTGCTCAAAGAAGCAGAGTCTGTTAATGGAGAAATGATCAGCTTGCAAGCACACTTTAATGGTGTTGAAGAAGCCTGCAAAGATTTTTTGTCGAATCTTCCGAACCTGCCAGACGCTTCGGTTCCACTGGGTAAAGATGAAGCTGAAAATGTTGAAATTCATCGCTGGGGGACGCCTAAAGACTTTGCGTTTACGCCTAAAGATCACGTTGTTTTAGGGGAGGCCTTAGCCCTCATGGATTTTGATACGGCGGCTAAATTATCAGGATCGCGTTTTGTGGTATTGCGTCGTCAGCTTGCCGCGCTGCATCGCGCATTAATTCAATTTATGCTGGACACGCATACCCGTCAACATGATTATGAAGAACTCTATGTGCCGTATCTTGTCAAGGACGAAGCTTTTTACGGCACGGGTCAGTTGCCGAAATTTGCGGAAGATTTTTTTAAAACCCGCGAGCCTTTTGCTTTGAATTTAATTCCGACAGCAGAAGTTTCGCTGACCAATACCGTGAGCGGCCTCATTTTAGACGAACGCCAATTGCCTCTTCGTTTAACGACGCACACGCCTTGCTTTCGCAGCGAAGCCGGAAGCTATGGGAGGGACACCCGCGGCATGATTCGGCAGCATCAGTTTGAAAAAGTGGAGCTCGTTCATATTGCGCATCCTATGGCTTCGTGGGAGGCTCACGAAGCGCTCACGCGTCATGCTGAAATCATTTTGGAAAAGCTCGAATTGCCGTATCGTAGAATGCTCCTCTGTACGGGCGATATGGGTTTTTGTTCGGCTAAAACGTATGATCTTGAAGTCTGGCTCCCGAGTCAGAATACATACCGTGAAATTTCTTCTTGCAGCAACTGTACAGACTTTCAGTCGCGACGCATGGGGGCTCGATTTAAAAATCCGAAAACAGGGAAAAATGAATTCGTACATACCTTAAATGGGTCAGGCCTCGCGGTGGGAAGAACAATGGTGGCGATTCTCGAAAATTATCAGGATGAGCAAGGATATATTACTATTCCTGAAATTTTACATCCCTACCTTCACTTTAAAGTCATACAGACTATCTAAATCAATATTTTTTAGGATAGAATGCTTCCTTTTTTGGAGACACAGATATGGATCAGGAGACCGTAAAGAAAATGGCGACGCTCGCGCGCATTTCTCTCTCGGAGGCAGAAATCCCCGTTTATGTAGAAAGCTTGCAAAAATTGCTTGCGTTAGAAGAGAAAATGCTGAGCATTGATACGACAGGGGTTGAACCCCTGTCTCATTCGCTTGATATTGCACAGCGGCTTCGTGAAGATGTGGTCACCGAAACCAATGAGCGGGCGCTTTTACAAAGCATTGCGCCCAGAACCATGGCGGGATTATACCTCGTTCCTAAAGTGATTGATTAGAGGTAAATAATGAATTTTTATACATTAAAAGAAGCAGCAGATTTATTAAATCATCATAAAACCTCTGCGCTTGAATTGACAACAGATTACCTTGGGCGGATTAAAAAGCTGAATCCCATCTTGAATGCATTTGTGACTGTGACGGAAGAGACTGCACTTAAACAGGCGAGAGCTGAAGATGAACTCCGTCGTCGTGTCGGGGCACATGTTTTAACTGTGCTACCTATTGCGCAAAAAGATATTTTTTGTACGAAGGGCATTAAAACCGCTTGTGGTTCAAAAATGCTCGATAACTTTATCGCGCCATATGACGCGCATATTATCGAACGCTTTGAGGCAGCAGGCATGGTGATGCTCGGGAAACTTAATATGGATGAATTCGCCATGGGTTCTTCTAACGAAAACAGCTATTACGGCCCGGTTAAAAACCCTTGGCATTTGGATCATATTCCGGGTGGGTCTTCGGGTGGATCTTCTGCTGCGGTCGCGGCGGGCCTCACCCCTGCTGCCACCGGAACGGATACAGGAGGCTCCATTCGTCAACCTGCTGCCATGACGGGCATTACAGGTTTAAAACCGACCTATGGTCGGGTGTCCCGCTTCGGGATGGTGGCCTTTGCTTCGAGCCTCGACCAAGCGGGCCCCATGGCACACACTGCTGAAGATTGTGCGCTTCTCCTCAATGTGATGGCCGGTCTCGATACGCGGGATTCAACCTCGGTTGATCTTTCCGTGCCTGATTATACGTATCACTTGAATGATTCCATCCAAGGCTTAAAAATCGGGATACCCAAAGAATTTTTTAATGCTTCGGGTCTTGATGCGAACGTGCGCACTGTAATTGAAGACGCTTTGCGCGAGTATGAGAAAATGGGAGCACAACTCATTGAAATTGAATTGACACACAGTGATTATTCCTTGCAATCCTATTATGTTATTGCGCCTGCGGAGTGCTCTTCTAATCTGTCCCGATTTGATGGGGTGCGCTATGGCTACCGCTGTGAAAACCCAAAAGATTTAACGGATTTGTATATGCGCTCGCGGGCGGAAGGCTTTGGGGCAGAGGTCAAGCGTCGCATTATGGTTGGAACCTATGTATTGTCTTCAGGGTACTACGACGCATATTATCGAAAAGCACAGCAATTGCGGCGTTTAATCACCCAAGATTTCACGGCAGCTTTCGAGAAAGTGGATGTGATCATGAGTCCCACCACCCCAGAAGTGGCCTTCAAAATGGGCGAAAAGCAAAAAGATCCCGTATCGATGTATTTATCGGATATTTATACCTTGCCTGTTAATCTCGCGGGATTGCCGGGCATCTCTTTGCCTGCGGGCTTTGTAAAAGACTTGCCAGTCGGCCTGCAAATCATTGCGCCCCATTTTGCCGAAGCCAAGCTTTTAAACATCGCGCATCAATTTCAAAAAGTCACGGATTGGCACAAGCGCCACCCCGTTGTAGGAGTGTAACCATGTGGGAAACCGTCATTGGAATTGAAGTCCATACCCAACTTGCAACCAAAAGTAAAATTTTTTCAGGCGCCTCTACGGCTTACGGAGCCGAGCCAAATACACAGGCCTGCATTATCGATCTCGCCCTTCCCGGTGTCTTACCTGTGCTCAATCGGGCTTGCGTTGAGTTGGCTGTTAAGTTTGGTTTGGCGGTGAATGCCGAAATCAATAAACGCTCTATTTTTGCACGAAAAAATTACTTTTATCCTGACCTACCAAAGGGCTATCAAATCAGTCAATTTGAGCATCCCATCATTGGCAAAGGAGAGCTGTTAATCACGCTCAAAAATGGCGAGGAGAAACGCATCGGCATTACTCGTGCGCATTTAGAAGAAGATGCAGGAAAATCTCTTCATGAAGATTTCAGCGGTCTGTCCGCCATTGATTTGAATCGCGCGAGTACTCCGCTTCTGGAAATTGTCTCCGAGCCCGATATGCGCTCGATCGAGGAGGCGGTGACTTATCTCAAAACCCTCCACAGTCTCGTGCGCTATATCGGAATCTCGGATGGAAATATGCAGGAAGGATCATTTCGCTGTGATGTCAACGTATCCGTACGCCAGCTGGGCGCGGAACTCGGTACGCGCGCTGAATTAAAAAACTTAAATTCTTTCAAGTTTGTTGAAAAAGCAATTGAATACGAAGTTGAAAGGCAAATTGCAGTGCTTGAAAATGGTGGCAAAGTGCTTCAGGAAACACGTTTGTATGATGCCGCAAAAAACGAAACCCGCTCACTTCGCTCTAAAGAGGAAGCGCAGGATTATCGTTATTTCCCTGATCCCGATTTATTGCCAGTCGTGTTTGATGAAGGGCTCATTGCTGAAGTGAAGAAATCGCTTCCGGAATTACCTCGCGCTAAGAAAGAACGCTTCCAGCGCGTGTATGGTTTATCCCCATATGATGCTGGCGTTCTCGTTGCAGAACGGGAGATGGCTGATTTTTATGAAGCGCTGGTCGCGCTCACCCACGATCCGAAACTCTCTTCTAACTGGTTGATGGGCGATTTTTCAGCCTTTTTAAATGATAAAAATCTGAGCATTATCACAAGTCCCATTCAGCCCGAAGCCTTAGCGGGCCTCCTCAATCGCATCACAGATGGCACCATCTCAGGACGCATCGCAAAAGAAGTCTTTGAAGCGATGACCGTCGGGGAAGGCTCGGCGGATGAAATCATTGACAAAAAGGGCTTAAAACAAATTTCAGATGAGGGCGTACTCGAAAAAATCATTCTTGAGGTGATGGAAAATAATCCGGCCCAACTTGCTGAATATCGCTCCGGGAAAGAAAAGCTATTTGGATTCTTTGTCGGCCAAGTGATGAAAGTCTCACAAGGCAAGGCGAATCCTGATCAGGTTAATGCGATTTTGAAAGAGCGACTTTCCGCATAGCTTTGGCCTTGCTCAATAAAACAATCCCCAGGAGAAAGATGCCGCTCCCGATGAGATAAGTAAAGCTTAAGCCCGTTTTTAAAGTATAGCCAACTAAAAATGGGCCGGCTGCCCAGGTAAATCCGACGATTGCGCCACACACGCCCATTATTTTACCCTGCTCATGATCTTCCGCTTCCTGAGAGAGGAGAGTGACGATACTGACATAAATGAAAGGAGACCCTGCAGTGAGGAGCCCAAGCAACCAAAGGGGAATAGGGCTCGACATGAAGGGAAAGAGCGTATTTGCAATGAGGAGACATGCAAACCCCAGGAACGCAATATGCTTAAGCCCCATCCGTTTGGTAAGGGGTGGCATTACAATCAGGATCGTCGCTGCGAGGATGAGCGCAACATAGACAATAAAATATCCCGTATTCG
>JBMDXV010000150.1:0-6885 GCA_048594525.1 Gammaproteobacteria bacterium
TATTTTTTTAAAGTGTCAAACTTGGGTATAGAATGAATTACGCGCTACATAAAAAAGGAGGAGTAGATATGAAATAAATTTGAGTTACAGAAAAAATGGATTTTAATCGACGCAATAGGGAATTTTAATTGACGTCAGTCAGGCGTTGAGCTTGGAAAACAAAAAGGAAAAGAAGAAGGAAAACAAGAAGGAAAACAAGAAGGCGAGTACGAAGCTAAATTAGCTGTGGCTAAAAATATGCTCAAAGATGGGTTTGATCAAGAAACGATTAAAAGGATAACGGGCTTATTGATTTAAAATAAACTTGCTGGTCGTAATGAATTTAATGCAATTGTTTGGATTTGGTGGCGTTGAAAGGCAGCACTCTTGTCACAAGCGCTCAAAGATTCCCGCAGCGCCCATGCCCATCCCGACGCACATCGTGGTCATTCCATAACGGCCCCGAGTACGCTGTAATCCGTGCAATAAGGTCGCTGTGCGCAGGGTTCCTGTTGCACCTAAGGGATGCCCCAGCGCAATGGCTCCGCCGCAGGGGTTTACTTTTTCAAGATCTAGGTCGAGCCCGCGAATCACTGCGAGAGTTTGGGCTGCGAAGGCTTCATTGAGTTCGATCCAGTCGAGATCTTGCACGCGGAGTCCTGCCTTTTTTAATACCTTCGGAATAGCCGTCAAGGGGCCGATGCCCATTTCTTCGGGCGCGACGCCTGTCACACCGAACTGGCAAAAACGGGCCAGGGGCTTGAGATTCAAGGCCTTGAGCTTTTCTTCGCTCATGAGTAAGGCGATCCCGGCGCCATCTGAAATCTGCGAGCTATTTCCTGCGGTCACTGTGCCTTCCCGGCTAAAGACCGCGGGCAGTTTTTGTAGCGCATCAAAGCTTGTATCTTTGCGCGGGCCTTCGTCTTGAAATGCTACCTTCATCTCCTCGCGGACTTCGCCTGTTTGCGCATCGATCTGATAATGCGGCACTTCGATTTCACAGATTTCAGACTTAAACCATCCTTTTTCAATCGCCTCCAGCGCACGCTTGTGACTCATCAGTGCATAACGATCCTGATCTTCACGCGAGACTTTATATTTTTTTGCAACGACTTCGGCGGTGAGGCCCATGCCATAAGCAATCCCCACGTCTTCATGATGCTTGCCGTCAAACAAAATCGGGTTAACAGAATAGCGCTCGGCATTAAAGGGGATCATGCTCATGCTTTCGACGCCTCCTGCGAGGACGATATCCGACAGCCCCGCTCCAATCCGTTCAGCCGCGTAGCTTATGGATTGTAAGCCTGAGCTACAGAGGCGATTCACTGTGACGCCGGGCGTGGTGTTCGGCAAGCCTGCGAGTAAGGCTGCAATCCGCGCAATATTCACGCCTTGCGCGCCCTCCTGCATGGCGCAGCCGATGACGACATCATCAATCTCATCTTTAACCTCGGGGAAATCGGCAAGCATTTTCCTGATGAGGATCGCAAGCAAGGTATCCGGGCGAAACGCTGCAAACTGTCCTTTATGGGCTTTGCCGACGGGCGCGCGGTGGATGGCAACGATATAAGCGGGATTCATGTCAGCTTCCTAAAAAGGCGGTGAGCCGTTAGAATAGCACAAATTTTAAAGGACACACCATGAAGGAAATTGTCTTAACCGGAATTACGCCCACGGGCATGCCCCATCTCGGCAATTACATCGGGGCCTTTAAGCCGGCCCTATCTTTTCAAAATCATCCTGATATCGACGCACTTTATTTTGTTGCCGATGCGCACTCGCTGGTTAAATTGTGGGATGCCAAGCTTCGCCCCCAATATATTGATGAGGTGATTGCCACCTGGCTTGCGCTGGGGCTTGATCCTGAGCGGGTGACGTTTTATCGCCAGACGGATGTCCCGGAGATTTTTGAACTCAACTGGATTCTCACCTCTCTCACGTCAAAAGGCCTCATGAACCGAGCCCATGCCTATAAAGATGCCGTTGCCAAAAACATCGATGAAGGCCACAGTGATCACGACGCCAATATCGCCATGGGATTGTATTGTTACCCCATCCTGATGAGTGCGGATATTCTCCTCTTTAACGCGAATAAAGTACCCGTCGGGAAGGATCAAATCCAGCATCTTGAAATGGCGCGGGACATTGCAGCGCGTTTCAATCACATCTATGGCAAAACCTTTACCTTGCCTGAAGCTTTGGTGGACGAAAACACCGCGACCTTACCGGGTCTCGACGGGCGCAAAATGAGTAAAAGTTATCAAAACACCCTCCCACTGTTCGTCGATTCAAATACCCTGCGGAAACTCGTTATGAAAATCAAGACGAATTCTCTCTTACCTGGCGAACCCAAAGACCCTGGACAGTGCACGCTGTTTACAATTTATTCTGCACTGGCGAGCGAGCAAGAGGCCCAAGCATTCGCGAGGCTTTATCACGAAGGCATTGCCTGGGGAGATGCAAAACAAATCGTGTTTGAATATCTCGACGCCTATTTACAAGCCCCACGAGAAAAGTTCAATCATTACTTGCATCACCCCAGAGAAGTGAATCGCATCCTGCAAGAAGGCGCTGAAAAAGCAAGAGCACGCGCGAGGCCTCGTCTCGCTGAAATCAAAGAGAAAGTAGGCTTTTTCATTTGAACGCAATTCCCCTGTCTTTATACATTCATTTCCCCTGGTGCATTCAAAAATGCCCTTATTGTGATTTTAATTCTCACGCCGCACCCAAGCACCTCCCGAGCCAAGATTATATTACGGCCTTAATCCGCAATTTTAAAAGCGAAATGGAAGGAAACACGCGTTCTATCCAAAGCATTTTTATGGGCGGCGGCACACCGAGCTTGTTTCACAGCGAAGCGCTCAAACCTCTGTTTGAAGTGATTTTACCTTACTGTATTCCAGAAGTTGAAATCACCCTGGAAGCGAATCCCGGCACAATCGAACGCGGGCAATTCAAAGACTATTTTGACCTCGGCATCAACCGGATTTCTTTAGGTGTGCAAAGCATGAACGAAGTCCACCTCAAAAAACTGGGGCGAATTCATAATGTGAACGAGGTCGAAAAAGCCGTCTTCGAAATTTACAACGCTGGTTTCACGCGCTTGAACCTTGATCTCATGCACGGCCTGCCAAACCAAACGCTTTCCGACGCCTTAATGGATTTAGAAAAAGCGCTCGCGCTTGCCCCCACCCATCTCTCCTGGTATCAATTGACGATTGAACCCAACACTTACTTTGCGTCCTACCCTCCCACTTTGCCCCACGATGATGACTTGGCCGAAATCGAAACAGAAGGCTTTGCGCTTTTGCAGGAGCACGGATTTGAACGCTATGAAATTTCAGCCTTTTCCCGGAATCAAGATTATTGCAAGCACAACCTCAACTACTGGGAATTTGGCGATTACATCGGCATCGGCGCAGGCGCGCATGGAAAAATCAGCGAGGTCTCCCCTGAGGCTTTTCACATCACCCGCACCACTCAGCCCAAATTGCCGCAGTCTTATCTGCACATGAATTCGGATAAGCCCCGCAATGTAAGCCTCGTGCCCCTGCAAGAGCGTCCCTTTGAATTCATGATGAATGCGCTTCGCCTGAACAAAGGATTTGCAAAATCTCTTTTCGAAGCGCGCACAGGCCTCCCCCTCGAAAGCATTCGCGATAAACTGGAAGCCGCCAAACTGCAAGGTTTGCTAACTGAGTCCGACGCAGAACTTATCCCCACCGCGCTTGGGTTCAGGTTTTTAAATGATTTGCTGCGTTATTTTCTCTAATACCGAATGAAGCGGCCACATTTCAGGCTCTGTACTCCGGCGATTTTTATATTCTACTTCATTCGACTGGAGTAACTTTTCGCTGATCACAATCCGATGCGGAATGCCAATCAAATCGAGGTCTGCAAACTTAACGCCCGGGCGCTCATCCCGATCGTCGAGTACCACTGCAACACCTGATTTTACAAGGCTTTGATACAGTGCATCGGCTGCGGTTTTAACGCTTGGATTTTCATCATAGCGAAGGGGAACAATCGCAACCTGAAAAGGCGTCATCTCAGGAGGCCAGAGGATACCACGAGCATCGTGGTGTTGCTCAATCGCAGCCGCAATCACGCGTGTGACGCCAATGCCATAGCATCCCATGAGGGGCGTGATGGATTCACCTTTTTCATTGAGGACGGTCATGTTCATGGATTTGGAATATTTCTCCTTCAGCTGAAAAATATGGCCGACTTCTATTCCACGAGCAGCGTGAAGCACGCCTTTGCCATCGGGGCTCGGATCACCTTCCACTACATTGCGAAGGTCTACAATCTCAAATACTTTCGCATCCCGATCCCAATGGATTCCTCGATAATGCAAGCCATCCCGGTTCGCACCTGCAACAAAGTGAGAAAGGCAGGCTGCATCCCGATCAATGAAGAGCGGGACAGGACAATTGACAGGCCCGAGTGACCCGGGATGCGCGCCGAACAATGTAAAGATTTCGGCATCAGAGGCCATTTCAAAACTGCCTTGCATCACGGGTAATTTCGCTGCTTTAATTTCATTGAGCTCATGATCCCCACGCACAATCAAAGCGACGAACTGACCTGCCTGATTTTTAGCGATCAGGGTTTTAACTGAGTGGCTTGCAGGAATATTAAATTGCCGCTCTAAATCCGCAATGGTCTTGGCCTTTGGTGTTGCAAATTCAGTTAAGGATTCCGTCGGCGCTCGGCGTTTTTCCTGCGGCGCGAAGCTCGTTGCTTGCTCAATATTCGCGGCATAGGCGCTTTCTGTACTATAAAAAATGAGGTCTTCCCCCGCCTCAGCCAAGACTTGAAACTCATGACTGCCTTCCCCGCCAATCGCCCCGGTATCCGCTTCAACTGCACGAAAAGTGAGACCGAGACGCTTGAAGATATTCGAGTAAGCCGCATACATGTCATCATAGGTTTTCTGCAGGGAAGCCTGATCCGTATGAAAAGAATAAGCATCTTTCATACAAAACTCACGGCCGCGCATCACACCAAAACGCGGACGAATTTCATCCCGAAATTTATTTTGAATTTGATATACACTGAGCGGCAATTGCTTATAACTTTTGATTTCACGGCGCGCGAGATCGGTCACCACTTCCTCATGTGTCGGCCCGAAGCAGAATTCCCGGTCATGTCGATCTTTTAAGCGCAAAAGCTCAGGGCCATATTTTTGCCAGCGCCCCGTTTCTTCCCAGAGTTCCGCCGGAATCACACTAGGCATAAGGATTTCAAGGCATCCGATGGCATTCATTTCCTCACGAATAATAGTCATCACATTGTGTAAAACCCGCAAACCCAAAGGCAGCCAAATGTATACGCCGGAGGCCACTTTGCGAATCAAACCCGCACGCAGCATCAGTTGATGACTGATGAGTTCCGCATCCTTCGGGACTTCTTTTTCCGTCGCTAATAAGTAGTGGGAGAGGCGCATCAAACATCCTTGCAAAAAAGAGCCATCTTAACCAAGAACCCGCAAAGTATCAAGGACAGCGGCCCAATCATTGCAGAGCAAGGCATAATCTGCACCGGCTTCAAACGATCTTAAAACGAGCGTCGCGGCCGAGGCCGATTGACTCACAGCTCGCATCCCTAAATCATCTGTAAAAATGGGACCGGTAAAGCCGAGTGTGCCGCGGAGGTAATCCGTCATCCACACAGCCGAGAGGGACGCAGGATGCACATCCACTCGCGGATAGACAACATGCGCCACCATCATTCCCACCGCACGCTGACTAAAATGAATAAAAGGTTTGAGGTCGGTTTCTTCCAGTTCAGCGAGGCTCCGCCTATCCTCCGCACGGTCATGATGGGTGTCAGAAACAATGCTGCCATGCCCGGGAAAGTGCTTCAGGATAGGCATCATCCCCGCTTTTTCCATGCCCGCGATATAACGCTCAGCTTGCTGAATCACCCCGTCTGGATCAGCCGAAAACGCGCGATCGCCAATGACCCGACTCCCCCGATCTAAATCCACCACCGGCGCAAAGCTATAATCAATTCCACACCGTTTGAGTTCTGTGGCCATACATTCGGCTGAGTGCAAAGTTTCACCCGCCGATATTGTCCCCAGAGCAGGCAAAGCTGTAAAGCCTTCGCGAAAGCGTTGCACCCGCCCTCCTTCCTGATCCACATAAATCTTTAAAGGATCGTTCGGCCGTAGGGCATGAATTTTAGCGCTCAAGGCTGTGAGTCCTTCCGGCGTTTGATAGTTACGGCTGAATAAAATAACACCATGAATAGCAGGATGGACTAAAACTTCTTTTTCTTCCTGACTGACTGCAAGGCCCGCAATGCCCACTATCAATTGCTGTTTTGACGTCATCTTATCCCCTTTTGTGTGGTTGCATTATAAAGAAGGGGTAGGCCAAGTTCAACTTCCCGACTCCAACTCCGCCTTTGCAAAATAATAATGTGCTGCCTTTGAATCATGCAGTGCGGCTTCATCAAAGCCTGCGTTTTGAGTCGCTTCCGGGGCAGCGGCATTTTCAGGATTTTGTGCTGCTGCTTGAAAATAAGGGAATGCTTCAGCATAGCGGCCCGTCTGATATAAAAATCGTCCGTATTCGTTTTCTACCGTGGGATCATAGGGCGCGGCATCAATCGCTTTGGTATACGCTTTTTCTGCTGCGGGTTTGTCTCCCATCGCTTCGTTAAAATATCCTGCGGCCACCTCCACTTGTGCATCCTCCGGGGCAAGCGACTCGGCGTCTTCTAAATGAGCGCGCGCGGCCTCGTGTTGATTATTTTGTAAATCAAGTGCCATGAGTTCAGCATCGGTCTCTGCTAAACTCGCGTTTTGAAGGGTTTCTGTGTTGGGAGTACATCCTCCTAATCCCAACAAAACGAAGGAAGTCAGCCAAAAAAATCGCATCACATCTCTGAAAATTT
>JBMDXV010000151.1:0-2265 GCA_048594525.1 Gammaproteobacteria bacterium
TATTTTTTTAAAGTGTCAAACTTGGGTATAGAATGAATTACGCGCTACATAAAAAAGGAGGAGTAGATATGAAATAAATTTGAGTTACAGAAAAAATGGATTTTAATCGACGCAATAGGGAATTTTAATTGACGTCAGTCACTGCGCACGCGCTCTTTACTTTCTTTCACGACGGTTTCAGGCAAGCCCACAATGGCAAAGCCCGGCAGGCCGTTTGAAATATGCACTTCAACGGAAACAGGTAAAGCCTTAATCCCAACCTGCGTGCGCGTGTGGACGATGGCAAGCGTCATACATGTGGCCAAAGGATAATCAGACTTGAATTGTACGAAATAGCCTCAGCCTTTGCAAGCGATGCGTTTAGCCTCTAGCTTTTTCGAGTTCAGCAATCCGGCTTTCAAGCACAGCCATTTGAATGCGCATTTTTTCGATTTGTTGTAATTGAATTTCGAGTTCCGCTTCGGTGACAATATCACATTCCTGCAAGATTTTTTGAACTTTATCGCGAATTTCAAGATCAGGTAAATGGTTTTTAATTTTGGCAAAGGCTTGACTGAATAGGGCAGGCTTAATCATAGCAGGCGCTCCTGAAAAAAATGTAAAGTAAATATATTCTTGTTTCGCAAGACTTGCAATGTTACAACGCGCGCTTCATGCTCGATCTTATTTCAGTGATTCAAGAGATAGTAATGTATTGCCGGGTCCAATACACAATACGCATTTTTATTCATATAAATTAAATCTTTTTCAAGTAGCGATTGTATCACTCGTTTTACACTGCCAGGCGTTAGCTTAAAAGCAAGCATGGTTTCGCCTGAATAAATTTCAGTAATCGGAGATTCGGCCAAAGCTGAAAGTACTTTTTTTTGATTCAATGTGAGCCCCAGAATATCGTCAACAATCACGCCTCGATTTCCCTTCACATACCGGTCCCAAATCATCTCTATTTTATCAACACTTAATATTTCTTCTTCTAACCATACATTCTGGCATAAGACATTGACATAAAAGGGATGCGCTTCTGTCATTTCCATGATCTTTTCAAAAACCATATCACTCATTTCCTGACCCCACCGCTGCCTTGATAAGTTTTTCAAATGGGGTTTGTAATGTTCTTCAGCAATACGTCCTATTTCCATCATTGAACACAATCGATAAAGGGGGCGAGCTGCGTTACCAAACATCTTTCGCAACAAGTGCCGACTACTTCCTGAAAAACAATACGTAATATTTTTACTTCTTTCGACAGCATGCCTGATGAGCGCCTCTATAGAATGTCCATTTTCTAAAAATCCAACTTGTTGCATTTCATCGATAAAGACAATCGCTCTTTTTTCAAACGTCACGGCTACCTCATCCAGCTTTAAAAATAAATTAGAAATATTATTCCCTCCTTTCGGCATTTTGAGCGAAAGTTTTTGCCCTAAGGCGGATAATGTGAGTTCAGGACTCATATTTTTGAAAATGCTCAGGAGTTTTTCTCTTGCTTTTTGTACTGGGGGTAGGAGCTCCATGACCAGGCGCCCTACTTTATCAAGAAATATATCAACCACAGACGCTTCATCATGAATGGATAATAAATCCATCGAGCAAAAAGGATAGCCTACTTCCAAAGCAACCTGTGTTAATAAACTTGTTTTCCCATAACGCCTGGGCGCCATCAAAAGCGTATGTTGATTGGCTATCATTCCCTTTGTAAGCGATTTTCTTTCTTCAAATCGATTCACAAAAGCCGCATCTTGAGCAATGCCCGCTGGAAAATATTTGGATATCTCTTCTATATGCATACTTTTCCTTTTATGATTATTCGCTAATGTATTTCGCATCAATGCGAAATACTATATGGCATAATCAGTTTTAATTCAAGTAAATGAGGGTTCAAACAAAGCGAGCAAGCTTGTTTCGCAAGACTTGCAATGTTAAAATTCACCCCCTCTTTCCTTCGGGTGGGTTTTGATGTCGAAACTCAAAGTAAAACTCAAACATTATGTCTCCAAAGCCATTCACGATTTTAACCTGATTGAGAAAGGAGATCGGGTCATGGCCTGCCTGTCGGGCGGTAAAGATTCGTATACGATGGTCTCGATTTTGGAAGAACTCCGCGTCGAATCAAATTATATTTTTGAATTATTTGTTTTTACGTTGGATCAGGCGCAGCCCGGTTGGGATGATTCGGGTTTAAGAACCTGGCTCTCTGACCGTGGGCTGCCTTTTGAAATCGAAAGACGTGATACTTACTCCATCGTCACCTCAAAAATCCCTGAA
>JBMDXV010000152.1:0-3078 GCA_048594525.1 Gammaproteobacteria bacterium
AGACCCATATCCGCGGATTGAATCGCTTTTTCAATCGGACCAATCATAGCTTTATCCCAGGGCGTGACGATTAAAGTACGGGCATCTCCGATGGTGATATTGGCGGTCTGTGAAAGCGGGACATCGCTGCCGTAAAAAGAAACTTTGAGATGCTCAAGCAAACTGGGGTGCGCGCGCCCTGTTCTAATTTTATGGAGTTCATTTTTAAAAGACTCAATAGACTTGGTCATCCGAAGCTCAGCTTCTTTCAGTTGTTCATTCATGTGGTTCCCCTACCGTATTCGACACAATGGTGCCTTCTTTTCGCCCGAGGAGCGCTCCTATGAGCGCTCCTTTTTTAAATAAATTAAAGACTTGAATATCAATATTATAATCCCGGCATTGACAAAAAGCAGCTAAATCCATCACTTCAAGGCGCTTTTTTAAGGCTTCATCAAAACTCAAGCGATCATATAATAGAGCGTCTTTATGCTTATTGGGATCTTTATCGAATACACCCTCCACCTTGGTCGCTTTTAAAATGACATCGGCTTCAATTTCCACAGCGCGAAGGCTTGCGCCGGAATCGGTTGTCACAAACGGGTTACCTGTTCCTGCAACTAAAATCACAATGCGCCCCGCATTTAATGCGGCAATCGCCTTGGCATAATCAAAGCGCGCGGCAATACCCGCCACTTCAATCGCGGAATAGAGTTTGACGGAAATATTTTTTTGATCCAAAGCATCACGGAGCGCCAAGCCATTGATGATGGTGGCGAGCATCGCCATATGATCGCCCGTAATTCGCTTGACACCCCGTGTGGTCGCCCCGCGTAAAAAGTTCCCCCCCCCCACAACCACCGCAATCTGCACACCCTCGGCATGCGCATGCGCAAGATCCATTGCAATCTCAGAGAGGCGATCAGGGCAAAGGGACGTTGTATCAGAAGAAAAAGCTTCTCCGCTAATTTTCAATAAAACGCGCCGCTGCATGGATTTTCCTTATTTTGAGGCAGCCTGGGCAGCTAATACTTCGGCTACAAAATCTGTCTCTTGCTTTTCAATCCCTTCACCCACCACAAAACGAACAAAACGCACGACGGTTGCTTTATTCTTTTTCAAAAGGTCTGCTACGGTGATGCTGGGGTCTTTCACAAAGGCTTGGCCCACGAGGCTTACTTCTGCCAGAAACTTACGCATGCGCCCTTCTATCATTTTTTCCATGATGTCTTGGGGCTTGCCGCTCTCGGCAATTTGAGCGAGGTAAATTTCTTTTTCCCGAGCCAATACCGCAGGAGAGAGTTCCCCCTCTGCAATCACCATGGGATTGGCCGCAGCAATGTGCATCGCGATATCTTTAGCAAGCGCAGCATCGCCGCCTTCAAGCTCAACCATCACGCCAATTCGGCCTCCATGCACATAGGTACCGATTGCATGAGCGTTCTCATAGCACGCAGCGCGGCGGAGCGAAATATTTTCACCGATTTTGGTAATCAATTCTTTGCGGAGGACATCGAGCGATTGTCCGTTTTCTAACACCACTTCTGCAAGCGGGCTCATATCCGTTTGATGATGGGCCAAAACAGTTCCCGCTACTTTGCCGACAAATTCCACGAAATGCTGATCGCGTGCGACAAAGTCGGTTTCGCAATTGACTTCGACCAATGCAGCAGATTTGCCGTCTTGCGCCAAGCTAATAGCCACAATCCCTTCAGCGGCAATTCGACTTGCTTTTTTATCTGCCTTGGCTTGACCTGCTTTACGCATTTCATCCACGGCTTTTTCGATGTCCCCTGCTGTCGCAACCAAAGCTTTTTTACATTCCATCATCCCTGCGCCGGTACGCTCACGGAGTTCTTTTACTAATTGTGCACTAATCTCACTCATGATGTTCTCGTCCTTTTATTTGGCTTTTGAAGTCGCAGCAGATTCTTTTTTCACGGCTGCTTTTTTAGGATCGGCTTCTGTCTTTGCAGGCTTCTCTGCTTTTTGTGTTTCGACGACTGCCTCTTCAATCACAGTCACGGCTTCCTCTTTGTTCGCCGGAGCTTCTGCGCTCTTGGCCTTGGGCTTGCTTTTTACGGTCGGCTGCACGGCATGGGCTTTGCTTCTTTTGCTGTCTTTTTCTTCAGATTCAGCGGCCGTTTCACGGATGCTTTCTTTCGCATGTAGAATTGCATCGACAATCCCTTTCAAATACAAACGAATGGCACGAATGGCGTCATCATTCCCGGGAATAATGTATTCGATGTGATCCGGACTACTGTTGGAATCGACAATCGCCACCACCGGAATCCCGAGGCGACGGGCTTCTTCCACGGCTGTGGCTTCATAACAGGTATCGATCACAAACAGCACATCAGGCAGACCGCCCATGTTTTTAATGCCACCCAGCGTTTTTTCGAGCTTTTCCATCTCCCGCTCTTTCATCAATCCTTCTTTTTTAGTGAGGCGATCAAACGCGCCGTCTTCTTTCATTTTTTCAAAATCTTTTAAGCGTTTAATCGATTGGCGCACGGTTTTATAATTGGTGAGCATGCCCCCAAGCCAACGGTGGTTGACATAAGGCATCCCGGCCCGGATCGCTTCTTCTTTAATCACGTCTCCCGCTGCTTTTTTGGTGCCGACAAATAAAATCTTCCCTCTTTTTGAAGCGAGTTTGCTTAAGTAATTCACTGCATCCAAGTACATCGGCAAGGTTTTTTCAAGATTAATAATGTGTACTTTCTGGCGTTCGCCAAAAATGTACTCTTTCATCTTGGGGTTCCAAAAACGTTTTTGATGGCCAAAGTGAACGCCGGCCTCGAGCATCTCTTTCAAAGTCACAACTTGACTCATTTTTTTCTCCTTTAGGGTTCTGACAGTCATGCTCCCTCCATGATCATAAACCAACGTGTGGCACCCTATGATCACGATGCGGCGGGGCATGGAATTTTCATCGGCCTTTCGATGAAGGCGTGCTTTATACCATAAATCGGGTGCCTACTCAAGGGAAATTTGAAGATGTTTCAACTGCCGAATCTAGGAGTCTGTCGAACATGGATTTTGGAGTTTTCCAAAAATAGGACTCTGGATTTTTTCAGGAGTAATCGAAATATT
>JBMDXV010000153.1:0-8668 GCA_048594525.1 Gammaproteobacteria bacterium
TTGAAACTGCCAGGAGCATGGTGGACTGTCGATCATGCTGCCAACATAATCGCTTTGCGCACTTGTCGTGCAAATCATAACTGGGAGGCTTATTGGCTAAAGCAGGCTGCTTGACCTGACCGCACTTTTATTCACACCCGGACGTGTCTGTTTGGTTTTAACGAGCAGACGGTCATTGAATGCAAGGCCTAATTGTTTTGCAAGCCGCTGGCCGAGTTCGCCAGTTTGATTAAAACCTCGCCGGAACAAGCGCCATCGATGCAAGGGAACAGGTAATATGGCATCTGGCAGGCATCTATCTTGATAGGCTTGTTTGATGTGTTCTCCTAAAGAACGGCCTAAAAAAGGGAGCACGGCAAAATCAGCATTAAATTTGAGGCGCTGAATGAGGTTGCCCGATAAATACCCATACGCCCAACACGCCTCGGCTTCATCAATATGACAAGCGTTTTTGGTGCAGGCTTGGTTCAATTTCAAGGCATCTAGCTTATCTTGACAGTATGCGCATACTTCTTCGCTATCAGAAATGGCGCAAGTGCAAATTAAGCAGCGTTTTTTAAAAAGAAAGTTCAGGCTCATTCTCAAAAATCATGCTAAAATAAATGACCTCATCTTACCACATTTTAACCACTCATGCAGTGCTTTGATTATCTTGCCTTAAAACGAGGCTTTAATAAACGGATTTCGGATGATGCGCGTTATGCCAAGCTGCCTAAAGAAATCGGCCAGCAGGTGCTCGAACGTTTGAGAGCCCTCAATATTCAGCCTGAACGTATTCTCGACATCGGGTCTGGCACAGGCCCATTCACTGTAAATTTGTCTCTCTTGTATCCTGAAGCGCACATTTATTGCATTGACATTGCAGAAGCGCGTGCCCAATCTTCACCCGCTCATGCTGTTACGGCGGATATGCATGCTTTACCCTTCCTCGGAGAATCCTTTGACCTCGTCGTCTCAAACCTCGCTTGGTATTGGGCTGATCCTTTGGATAAAGCGATCCGGGAAGTACGGCGAGTCCTGAAAGAAAAAGGCAAATTCCTGTTTTCCACCCTTGGACCGGATACGCTTTCTGAACTCCGCGCAAGCTTTGCTATCGCCTCAGACGCGCCGCATGTGAATCTATTTCTCGATATGCATGATGTAGGCGATGCTTTATTCAAAGCCGGTTTTGCTGATCCCGTGATGGATGTTGGTTATCAAAAATACTATTTCAAAACACTACCGGAATTATTCGCAGCGTTACGGAAGACGGGAGAAATCAATTACCAGGCTTTGCGTTCACGTATGCTGCTCGGCAAGGATAAGCTCGCCCACATAATCGCGCATTATGAACAATATCGCGAAGGCCTTTATTTGCCAGCCACCCTTGAGATTATTTTCGGCTATGCTTGGCGTAAAGAAGAAATTTCGCGTCAATTAGATTCAGGAGAGGTCGCCGTGCCCCTCTCTCAGGTCACAAGCCTTCTTCCAAAAGGTCGTGGAGGTGAACCACTCCCAGGATGATTCCATGCTCATCGACAACCGGTAAGCTTGTGATCTTGTGGGTTTCCATCAAATCAAAGGCATAGCTCGCCAGGTCATCTACTTTGAGATGCTTCGGGTTTCGAACCATCACTTCTTTGATCCGGGACTGATGTAAATCGATCCCTGCCTGGATGGCACGGCGTAAATCGCCATCTGTAAAAATGCCGAGGAGGGAATTCTTCTCATCCACCACAGTCGTCATACCGAGACGCTTACTCGTCATTTCAATGAGGGCTTCCGGTAAGAACATATCCGGCCCCACTTTCGGAATCGCGTCCTTTGCATGCATGAAATCAGCGACTTTCAATAACAGACGCTTGCCTAAATTCCCGGCGGGGTGAGACAAAGCAAACGCTTCGCGTGTAAACCCGCGAGCCGATAAAAGGGCGACGGCAATCGCGTCCCCCATTACTAAAGCCGCCGTACTACTCGCCGTCGGGGCAAGCCCCAAGGGACAGGCTTCTTCCTCCACGGAAACTGAAATGTGATAAGTCGCCCCCTTCGCTAAAGAAGAATCCGCATTGCCAGTGAGCGCAATCAGGGGAATGCCCATTTGCCGGAGCACTGGCACAAGCGTCAAGAGTTCTGGCGTTTTCCCTGAGTTTGATAAAGCGAGCACGGTATCGCCCGACGTAATCATGCCGAGGTCGCCATGGAGGGCCTCAGCCGCATGCATAAAAAAAGCGGGAGAGCCCGTACTCGCAAGCGTTGCGGCAATCTTCCCCGCAATATGGCCGGACTTCCCCATTCCCACGACGACTATCCGCCCTCGGGTATCAAAGAGCATGCGGCAGGCGTCATTAAAATCCTCACTGAGATGGGAAGATTGCAGCGCAATCGCCGCTTCTTCAATCCTAATCACTTCTTGCGCTTTGGTACGAAAATCCATAGAATAGGTATCTCTCAGTATTTTATCGCTCAGGATAGCCTGGTTTATTTTGAATCTCAAGCCGATCATCACCTGTCACAACCTCAGCTTCTATCGCGGTGAGCGCGCGATTTTCAAATCTTTAAATTTAAAAATTAGGCCCGGAAAAATCAGCGCGATTATGGGTCCGAGCGGTACAGGCAAAACCACGCTTCTCCATCTCATCGGCGGCTTATTAAAGCCTCAGGGCGGAGACCTTCGTGTATTTGATACCGATACAGCAGCGCTCTCCGGTAAAGCCTGGCTGGGCTTAAGGAAACGTATGGGCATGCTCTTTCAAAGCGGCGCTTTGTTTATGGAAATGACAGTCTATGACAATGTCGCCTTTCCCCTCCGCGAACACACCAAACTGCCTGAAAGTATGATCTCTGATATTGTCAAGATGAAGCTCGAAGCCGTGGGCCTCCGCGGTGCAGAAGGACTCATGCCAAGCGAACTTTCAGGCGGTATGGCGCGCCGCGTGGCTTTAGCACGCGCCATTGCGCTCGATCCGGATATGATGCTCTATGACGAACCCTTCACAGGCCAAGACCCGATTTCCATGGGCGTCCTCTTGAAATTAATTAAAGTGTTGAATGATACCTTGGGCCTCACCTCTATCCTGGTGTCTCATGACGTGCATGAAGTACTCGATATTGCCGATGATGTTTTTATTGTCTCCAACGGAGAATTGATTGGTTCCGGCACACCTGCTGAAATTCGTGAGAATCACTCTCCCATGGTGAAACAGTTTATCCACGGTGAAGTCGACGGGCCAGTGGCGTTTCGGTATCCCGCGCGGGATTTACGCGAGGACTTTATGGGAGAGCCTTCATGATGAAACAGGTCAGCGCACTTGGCGCCTGGGGTATTCGATGTGTGCATGAATTAGGCGCAGCCGGCATTTTTTTCATCCTGACGATTTTTGGCCCCTTTCGCTTCCGGGATTTTATTAAGCAGCTTTACATGGTGGGCGTCCTCTCCCTCACGATTATTATCGTATCCGGCGCGTTTATTGGCTTTGTCCTGGGTCTACAAGGCTTTTATACCTTGTCGCGATTCAGCGCGGAATCCTCCCTCGGACAACTCATTGCCTTGAGCATTGTGCGCGAACTCGGGCCAGTCGTCACCGCCCTTCTCTTTGCTGGCCGCGCAGGCAGCGCCTTAACCTCAGAAATTGGATTGATGAAAGCCAGCGAGCAACTCTCCGCGATGAAGATGATGGCCGTCGATCCCATCCGTCGTGTCGTGGCTCCTCGCTTTTGGGCAGGCTTCATCTCTCTCCCGCTCTTAACCCTCATATTCAGTGCCGTCGCCATTTTGGGTGGATATTGGGTCGGCGTTTCCTGGCTTGGAGTTGATGACGGCTCCTTCTGGAACAATATGCAATCTTCCGTGAGTTTTTATGACGATATCGTGAACGGCATTATTAAAAGCATTGTTTTCGGCTGGGTCGTGACCTGGATTGCCGTCTATCAGGGCTATTATTGCACGCCGACCTCCGAAGGCATTGCCAAAGCCACCACCCGCACCGTGGTCTATGCATCGCTCGCGATTTTAGCGTTTGACTTCTTACTCACATCGATTATGTTCAAGTAAAGGAAAAATCATGAAACAGAAATTAACAGAATTGTGGGTCGGTATTTTGATGATCCTGGCGATCCTCGCTTTTGCCTTTATGGCTTTGAAAGTGAGTGGAATGGGCCTTGGCACCAATCCTTTTGTTAAATCGACTTACACTTTAACGGCAAGCTTTACCGATATCGGAGGGCTCAAAGTACGGTCTGCCGTCCGCATCGCAGGCGTGCAAGTGGGTGAGGTGGAAGCATTAAACCTTAACCCGCAAACCTATCAGGCCACCCTCACCCTCGCCCTGAACAAGAATATTCAAATCCCGGCAGACAGCAGTGCGAGTATTACGTCTTCCGGCATTTTAGGCGATAATTTTGTGAGCATCACCCCCGGATTTGCCCCGCAAAACCTCACGAATGGCGGCGAGATCGTCACGACGTATGCGGCAACAAATCTTTCTTCTTTAATTTCAACCTTCATGAACAACTCAGGAGACAAAAAATGACACGCGTCAACCGGACTAATTTTTTAAAAAAAGGGATCATGGTATTGGGGGGATTTTTATTGTCGATGCAAATGAGTTTTGCGGATACGCCTGCCGTGCAAAATCCCGTTGACCTGATTCAAAGCACCGTCAACGCTTTGCAACAAGAAGTCAAAGCAGGTGGGCCCACACTCGCCAACAATCCGAAAAAGCTCTTTGGGATTATCAAAGCCACAGTGATGCCCTATGTAGACATCAACCAGATGGCGGGACTCGCGCTCGGCCCGAAATGGCGCGCAGCAACGCCCGCCCAGCAGCAGGAATTTGTCAATGCCTTCGGACAACTTCTCACCACAACTTACGCGGATGCGCTTGTGACCGTTTCAAATTACCAAATCACGCTAAACCCCATGCGCGGTACAGCTTGGCAAACGGCTCAATATATTTCTGTTTCAGGCCAAGTCACGTCCACCAGCAATGGTAAGAGCTCCAATCTTACCTATTATCTGGAACGTTCAGGCAATAGCTGGAAAATTTACGATCTCGCTGTTGAAGGCGTGAGCTTCCTTAAAAATTATCAGGCACAGTTCCAGTCTTTTCCTGACATGGCGAGCTTGCTGGCTAAACTCTCCACTGTGAATAGCTAGGCGCCGCCACCCATGATGAATATCCCCGCCACTTTAACGCATCGCGAAGTCCCCGAGTTTGCTAAAAAATTGTGGAACGCGATGCCCGAGCGCGGCCCTTGGGAACTCGACCTCAGCACTGTTAAAGTGATTGATTCGTCTTTTCTCGCTTTGTTGTTAGAAGCCTTAAGAAAAGCCGAATTGAAAGGCGTGAGCCTCCGTTTTTTAAACCTGCCTGTGGACGCTCGTGCGCTCATGGAAGGATATGGTGTTTTTAAACTTTTTGAGAAGAATGTCCCATGAAAGCCTCCCACGTTGAATCTTTACTCCGCGCTGCGCTTCCTCATGATGTGATCCAAGTAGACACACGCGATGAAGTGCATTTTGAAGCCCTGATCGTCAGTGCGATTTTTGAAGGCGAATCGCGCCTGTCCCGACAGCGTAAGGTCTATGCAATATTGGGTTCGTTTATTGAATCGGGTGAACTTCATGCTTTAGCACTGAAAACACTGACGCCGGAAGAATGGCAACAAAAGGAATTGACATGACAGACAAGCTGTTAATCGAAGGCGGCGTGCCTTTAATCGGAACCGTGAAAATTGCAGGCGCGAAAAATGCGGCACTGAAAATTTTAGCAGGAGCCATTCTCGCCTCGGAACCCGTCACCATCGGCAACCTGCCTCACTTACAAGATATCACCGTGATGTTGGAACTCTTGGTTGAGCTGGGTTGCGAGGTCACCCTCCTCGATAAGATGCGCGTGAAGATTGATAGCCAGCAGATTAAAAACCACACCGTTCCTTATGATCTAATCAAAGCCATGCGCGCGTCCATTGTGGTTCTGGGCCCTCTTCTTGCTCGCTATGGGGAAGCCAAAATTGCTTTTCCCGGCGGTTGCGCGATCGGTTCTCGTCCCATTGACATGCACTTAGACGGTATGCGCGCGCTCGGTGCACAAATTCAAATTGCAGATGGGTTTATCCATGCAACTGTTCCGGCCAAGCGCTTAAAAGGCGCGCACATCCATTTTCACACGGTAACCGTCACAGGCACTGAAAACATCTTAATGGCCGCGACCCTCGCAGAAGGCAAAACCGTTATCCATAACGCGGCTTGCGAGCCGGAAGTCGTCGACCTCATCCATTACCTGAGTGAAATGGGCGCAAAAATTGAAGGCGCCGGAACCGATACCATCACTGTGCACGGCGTCGATGTTCTGGGAGGCGCCAACTACAGCGTCATGCCCGATCGCATTGAAGCAGGCACCTATCTCGTTGCCGCCGCGATGACGCACGGCTGTGTGACGGCGGAAGACGTCCATGTTCCAAGCATGAGCAACATCTTGCTAAAGCTATCCAAAGTCGGCGCAAAACTCACGGAAAAGCAAAACTCCATCACGCTCGATATGCGGGATCGCGAGCTCAAAGCCATCAATATTAAAACCGCGCCCTATCCGAAATTCCCAACCGACATGCAAGCCCAATTCATGGCTATGAACTGTGTGGCAACCGGCATGTCTGAAACCGTCGAGACCATCTGGGAAAATCGCTTCATGCATGTTCCCGAACTACAACGCTTAGGCGCCAATATTCGGGTCAAAGGGAACAAAGCCATTGTTATCGGCGTTGAGGAGCTTCACGGCGCACCTGTGATGGCAAGTGATCTCAGAGCCTCTGCTTGCCTTGTTTTAGCAGGACTCGCCGCACAAGGAGAAACCATCATCGAAGGCCTTCATCATATGGATCGGGGTTATGAATATCTCGAAGAAAAATTTTCCCGTCTCGGCGCCCGTATCAAAAGGGTGAGTTAAGGCATCATGCTAAATCCTGAGAAAATTTTATTAGTGGATACGGGGTTATCCCTTGAACACTTGCAAGACGCCTTTTCCCTCCTCACCAGCCATCAGATTGATTATGCCGATATTTATCTGCAATACCATAAAAGTGAATATTGGGCTTTAGAAGAAGGCATTGCCAAAGAGGGCTCCTTTTCCATTGACAAAGGCCTCGGCGTACGCGCCGTTGCAGGGGAAAAAACAGGCTTTGCCTATTCAGACTTCATTTCGCCTGAAGCCCTCGTCCGGGCGGCCAAAACCGCGAGAAGTGTGATCAGCCAGCACCAGTCTTTCACAGCGCAAGCGTTTAGTAAACTCAGCGTACCCGCGCTCTATACGCTGAGCGATCCTTTCCTTGAAAAAAACCACGCTGAAAAAGTCGCGCTTTTAAAGGAAATTGATCTCTACGCCAGAGCCCTCGACCCGCGGGTGATCAATGTGATGGCAAGCCTTGCCGCAAATTACGAAGTCATTCTCATTGCCGCCACCGACGGCACCTATGCGACAGACGTCCGCCCGCTGGTTCGCCTCAATATTTCCGTCATTATGGAAGAAAACGGTGAGCGCGAGCAAGGATACTCCGGCGGAGGGGGCCGTACGCTTTATCAAACCTTGTTTGAAAAAAAAGAGTGGCAACACTTTGTGAACGAAGCCGTTAGGATTGCGGCGATTAACCTACGCGCAGACCCGGCTCCGGCAGGTGCGCTCGATGTGGTGCTGGGCGCGGGATGGCCTGGCATTTTATTACATGAAGCCATCGGTCACGGCCTCGAAGGCGATTTCAACCGCAAAGGCAGCTCAGCCTTTGCAGGCAAAACGGGCGAACACGTTGCCTCAAGTCTCTGCACCATTGTGGATAACGGTGCTCTCGCGGATCGTCGAGGCTCATTAAATCTCGATGATGAAGGCACCCTCACGCAAAACACCGTCTTAATTGAAAAGGGCATTTTAAAAGGCTATTTATTCGACAAACAAAACGCCCGCTTAATGAAAAAAGCCCTCACCGGGAATGCGCGGCGTGAATCCTACGCCCACCTCCCCATTCCCAGAATGACGAACACCTACCTATTACCGGGCCCACACGAAAAAGAAGAGATTATCGCCTCCCTCGAACACGGCATTTATGCAGTTGGGTTTAGCGGCGGCCAAGTTGACATTACCTCCGGCAAATTTGTATTCGTCACAAGTGAAGCCTACCTCGTCAAAAACGGCAAAATCATCAAACCCATTAAAGGCGCCACCCTTATCGGCGACGGCCCCACGGCGCTCAACGAAGTCAGCATGGTCGGCAATGATCTCGCGCTGGATTCAGGGATCGGTATTTGTGGCAAAGAAGGCCAAAGCGTGCCAGTCGGCGTCGGCCAACCTACCCTCAGAATCAATGGCCTCACCGTTGGCGGCACACATTCCTGATCCCTCCAAATTCATTTAAACCTAAAGGCCTTCTTTCTTTACTTTTTCAACTAGATTATCAAAATACGACCGCTTCTTCGCGCAGTAAAATGGGGAATTTTCGAGAGGCCGAGGCAGAGTTCATAAAAATGCTCTCACACTTCGCCAAAGTCCATATAGTGCAAATGCAACTCAACCACTACCAGCTGAAGCTGGTAGGTTGAAATTACAGGCTGAAGCCTCGGACTACTCTAAAGAGATATTTGTAAGATTCCCAGACTCATTCCCATCGGAATGGCTATTAATATAAGCATTAATGATTTCATCAG
>JBMDXV010000154.1:0-3330 GCA_048594525.1 Gammaproteobacteria bacterium
TTGAAACTGCCAGGAGCATGGTGGACTGTCGATCATGCTGCCAACATAATCGCTTTGCGCACTTGTCGTGCAAATCATAACTGGGAGGCTTATTGGCTAAAGCAGGCTGCTTGACCTGACCGCACTTTTATTCACACCCGAAGAAGGCTATAATGCGCTGCTTTTAAATAAAACAGAAAGGGATGCTCATGTCCTCTAACAATGCTGATCCGCTTTATGTCACGTCTGCTGATTTACCGCTGTGCTGCCCGCCTCGGCAGGTTGACGTTTGGAATCAACATCCGCGCGTGTATTTGCCGATTGAACAGGAAACGCAAGTGACTTGCCCCTATTGCAGTGCAACTTATATTTTGAAAAAGGAGCTGAAGAAATGAATTTGAAACAAAAAACTGAAACGCAACTCACGTTAAAAACGGGAGAAGAACGGACGGTTTATAGCTTGCCCGCGCTTGAAAAAATTACAGGTCATGCTATAAAACGTTTGCCTTATTCGATCCGGATTTTGGTTGAGAATCTCCTCCGCAATCTCGATGGCAAAAAGGTCAAAGACGAAGATGTCCTGAACGCCCTCACCTGGGAGCCACATGCCACCATTCGGCCGGAGATTCCCTTTATGCCGGCGCGTGTGGTCATGCAGGATTTTACAGGTGTGCCTGCTGTCGTGGACTTAGCCTCCATGCGGGACGCGGTTAAAAAACTGGGGGGCAATCCTGATAAAATTAATCCGCTCGTGGATACGGCTTTGATTGTGGATCACTCGGTGCAGGTTGATTTTTTTGGCGATGCATCGGCTTTAGACAAAAATATCGAACTCGAATTTCACCGGAATGTGGAACGCTATGAACTCTTGAAATGGGCCCAGACTGCGTTTCATGATTTTAGAGTGGTTCCGCCGGGCATGGGCATTATTCATCAGGTGAATCTTGAATATCTCTCGCCTCTGGTGCTTGAAAAAAATGGCGTTGCTTATCCTGACACCCTCGTCGGAACGGATTCTCATACCACGATGATCAATGGTCTCGGCGTGATGGGATGGGGAGTGGGCGGCATTGAAGCCGAAGCCGTTATGCTCGGACAACCTTATTATATGGAACTCCCCGATGTGGTGGGCGTTCGCCTGACCGGAAAATTGCGCGCGGGCATCACCGGGACAGACCTTGTTTTGTATGTGACCGAGATGCTGAGAAAGCAGGGTGTCGTGGGGAAATTTGTTGAATTCTTCGGCGAAGGATTGAATTCCATGTCCCTCCCTGACCGCGCAACAGTTGCCAATATGGCGCCGGAATATGGCGCAACGATGGGCTTTTTCCCTGTGGATGAGGTCACCGTACGTTTTATGAAGCAGTCCAACCGCGGTCAATTTGTAGATTTGATTGAAACCGTCTTGCCACATCAAGGCTTATTCCGCAAGGATGTGGAGGAAGAACCTGAATATTCTGTTACCCTTGAACTCAATCTTTCTACGGTGGAGTCCACACTCGCCGGGCCGAAGCGTCCGCAGGATCGGGTTTCAATGCGTGATTTAAAAACAGATTTCAAAAAATCTTTAAGTGCACCTGTTGATAAGCGGGGCTTTGCTTTGCCTGAAGCTAAACTCGGAATCCGTGTGAAAGTGGAGGGAACGAATACTGACATGGGTCACGGTGCAGTCACGATCGCCGCGATCACCTCCTGCACGAATACCTCCAATCCTTTCGTGATGATTGGCGCAGGCTTATTGGCCCGAAATGCGGTGCAAAAAGGCTTGCAGGTTAAGCCTTTTGTCAAAACCTCTTTAGCGCCGGGCTCGCAAGTGGTGAGCGCCTACCTCGAAAAATCAGGTCTCATGCCTTATTTGAACCAACTTCACTTTAATGTGGTAGGGTACGGATGCACCACCTGTATCGGCAATAGCGGGAATCTCCCGGACCCTGTGATCAAGGCGATTAAGGAAGGCGACCTCGTTGCTGCGGCAGTTTTAAGTGGAAACCGGAACTTTGAAGGCCGGATTAATCCTTATGTCAAAGCGAATTATCTTGCCTCCCCCATCCATGTTGTGGCCTTTGCTTTGGCGGGTACGGTTGACTTTGATGCCGATCATGAGCCGCTGGGTCAAGATCAAGCCGGGCATCCTGTTTATCTCAAAGACATTTGGCCCTCAAGTGAGGAGATTCAAGGAATCATTGAATCTCTCGTCACGCCTGAGATGTTTAAAGAAAAATATGCTCCCGTGTTTAAAGGCCCGGAAATCTGGCAAAAGCTCAGTGTTCCGACCGGTAAACTGTATGATTGGAATGCGGAATCGACCTATATTCAGTGCCCCCCCTTCTTTGATGACATCATGAAAGGGAATACCGCCTCTGCCGTTCTTGATGCGCGTGGGCTTGTAATTGTCGGAGATAGCGTCACAACCGATCACATTTCTCCGGCGGGCAGTATTCCTGCGGATTATCCGGCAGGTCAATATCTCCGCGCGCATGGGGTGGAACCCAAAGAGTTTAATTCTTATGGCTCCCGTCGAGGCAATCATGAAGTCATGATGCGCGGCACCTTTGGCAATGTGCGCTTACGGAACGTGCTGGCGGACGGCAAAGAAGGAAGTTTTACAAAATACCTGCCCACGGGTGAGATCATGTATATCTATGACGCCGCCATGAAATATAAAGAGGCGGGCATTCCCCTCTATATTTTAACGGGGAAAGAGTATGGGACAGGCTCCTCCCGCGACTGGGCGGCTAAAGGAACTTACCTTCTGGGTGTGAAGTTTGTGATTGCTGAAAGTTATGAGCGGATTCATCGGAGTAATCTCGTGGGGATGGGAGTGCTGCCTTTACAATTTATAGGGGGCGAGTCTCGTGAAAGTTTGGGGTTGACGGGGGAGGAGTCTCTCAGCATCACTGGGCTTGATGGGATTATGCCTCGTCAGGAATTAGTGGTGGAGGCCCGAGGGAAAGGGGGCGTCACCAAAGCTTTTAAAGTGTTGTGTCGGCTTGATAATGAGATTGAAGTGGAGTACTTCCGTAATGGGGGGATTTTGCAGACGGTTTTGAAGGAGATTATGCAGAATTGAGGGGGTGATCCCTCAGTCACTGCGTGACAGCTCCCTTATTAAGGGAGCCAAGGGTCTTTATTTTAGACTTGGGGTTTTATTAGGATAGCTTGGAGCGTCTTGACTCAAAAATCACAACTTCAAAAAAGGGCAAAAAATTAGGCTCTCTGCCTTTTCTAGTTGCTCTAGAAACCGCGCAGAATAAGGGATATGATGCACCTCAAATCATCTAAAAGTCTCACATTTTATGAAAGAATTAACCATTCCCCTAGGAGTCTGTCGAACATGGATTTTGGAGTTTT
>JBMDXV010000155.1:0-4212 GCA_048594525.1 Gammaproteobacteria bacterium
CGATTACTCCTGAAAAAATCCAGAGTCCTATTTTTGGAAAACTCCAAAATCCATGTTCGACAGACTCCTAGAGAAATGATTATGTGAGTACACGCTTTATATCCTGAATAGTCGATGAGTGCGGCGCTGACCTGGCCATTTTGACAACCAAATCCTTTAGCATGTCCCAAGGGTCGTCTTCTTTGAGGCCTTTACATGCCAAATCGATTTCAGCGCAAAAGGCAAACAAGCGTGCGAGCGTGGGCTCGGGCAGGCGGCGGAGTGCGGTTTCGACTTCTTGGATGCGCTTGTCCCAAATCTGGAGGCTGCGATAGAGTTCGGCTTGAGGCAAGGTGTTTTTTTTAAGTCGGAGGGTCAGTAAAGTTTTGAGTTCTTTTGCGAGGACCCATAAGACGAGAACGGGCTCCATGTCTCGCTTTAAGTGAGCAAAAATCCGGAGGGCCCGTTTGATATCCCCGAGCAAGACTTGACGGCTTAAATCAAATAAATCGTAGCGCGCATTTTCACTCAGGAGGGGGGTGATGTCCTCGATAGTCAAGGCATGATCTCGCTGGAATAAAGCCAGCTTTTTGATGATCTGTGCGGCGGCGAGGAGGTTGCCTTCCGTCTGTTCGATGAGGGCCATGCGGGCCTCAGGCGTCAGTTTTAGCTTTTCGCGAAAGAGGCGAGCATCGAGCCAACGCGGATAATCCTGCAATGCGACGGCGTAGATCGTCACGAGTACGCCAGCTTTTTCAAGCGCAGTGACCCATTTTGCTTTTTTTTCGGGTCCGGATAATTTAGGTGTTTTGACAATCACACACAGATCGGCATAGTTTTGTAAATGGGCACAGTAATCCAGCATCCAGGCACTCAATTCGGCGGGAATCTTTTCACTGCAATTGAGTTGAATGCGTTTCTTTTCAGCAAAGAGTGAAAAATTTTCGGTCAGGCCATCGAGGTCAGCGCGCTTAAACTGGGCGTCGATTGTCAGGGTCAAGCGTTCTGTGAACCCTTGGGTTTTTAGGGCAGCATGGAGGGCGTCCAGGGATTCTTCAACCAATAGGGGTTCATCACCCTCAATCAAATAAAGTGAAGCAAGCTTTGTCGAAAGATGCTTAAACAAGCCCTCATTATTTAACTTCATGAGGCCGCAGCATCCGGCTCAGAGATTTTGGCTAATTGATTCACGAGCTCTTCCGCAACCTCCTGGTTCATCGCGTTCCCCAATTGAGCGGCTGTAAAATTACTACTCAAAATCTGCGTGGCATTGCTTGTGAAATTCTGGCTCTGGCTGATCGATGTGGGCGGCAGCAAAACTTGTCCGGCAGAATTCGTCACACTAAACTGGACGGTGAGCGAAGCCGTATAAAATCCTGCGACATTAATGCCGCCCGCATTCACCATGGTATTGGAGACTTGATCACTTAAAATGTTGACAATGGCCGTTGCGTCTTTGGGGTCAGAGACAATCGTCACATTATTTGCTACGAGTACGCGTCTCAAATTCTGCAGAAAAGAATCATATGGGCTTGCTGGTAGGGTTGCATGGATATAAACCGTCTGCATCACGGGCGCAAATTGCTGCGGCTCCCGCAAGGCAAAGCCGCAGGCGCTCAAACTCAGCATCAAAACGCCGAGCGCAATTCCTTTGAAAACAGTCTTCATATCACAATACTCACTAATTTTTGCGGCACATAAATCAATTTTTTAATCATAGCGCCTTGAATCTGTTTTTGTACATGCGCATCATTCAGTACAAAAGGACGAACGTCCTCCACCGTCCACTCGGTCGGAACAGTGAGGCGCGCCCGCACTTTTCCATTGATTTGAATGACGATGTCCACTTCATTTTTCACCAGCGCCGCGGGATCAACTGCCGGCCAGGGAGCGATGGCGATATTCTCTCCGAAATGAAGTTCCTGCCACACCGCATGCGTCATGTGGGGAATGATGGGATGCAACAGACGCAATACAATAGAAAGCCCTTCCTCGTGTAAAGCCGCATATTCCGGGGTGAGCGGCAAATCCTGTAAGAGATTCAACATTTTCATTCCCGCCGACACGACGGTATTGAACTGTTGTTTGACCATATCCTGATGCGCTTTTTGCAATAGGGTATGAAGCTCAGCGCGAGCTTTAACCCATTCCTTACGCTCTCCACTTGCTTCGGGCAGGGAGGGCAGGCTCTGTGCATAGTGCCAGAGCTTCTTCAGGAACCGATACGCGCCCTCGACGCCGCTGTCTGACCATTCCAAAGATTGTTCCGGCGGGGCGGCAAACATCGTAAAGAGCCGCACGGTATCCGCGCCATATTGATCAATCAAAGCCTGAGGATCAACCGTATTCCCTTTGGACTTGGACATTTTTGTCCCATCCTTCAACACCATCCCCTGTGTGAGCAAGCGTTTGAAGGGTTCGTCTGACGTGAGGTAACCCGCATCTCGCAAAAGCTTGTGAAAAAAACGCGCATAGAGAAGATGTAAAATTGCATGTTCAATCCCGCCGACATACTGATCAACCGGCAGCCAATAATTGGCGCGTTCGTCTAAAATGGTTTGGGCATCGGGGCAGGCAAATCGCGCATAATACCAGGACGATTCCATAAACGTATCAAAGGTGTCTTTTTCCCGATCTTTAAAATAAGGGTCCGTGAGCAAGGGAGAGCGGGCACCGTGCATCAGCACGTCTTCCGGCAAGCGCACTGGCAGATGATTCAAATCCTCAGGAATGGTTTCACCGTCTTTCCCGATTTTCATGGGAATCGGCGCGCCCCAATACCGTTGGCGGGAGACGCCCCAATCGCGCAGCCGATAATTCACTTTCACGCGACCCGCGCCTTCTGCCGTTAAATGCGCGGCGATCTTACTCCGCGCTTCAGCCGAGGAGAGCCCGTCAAATTCGCCCGAATGCATCAAAATGCCTTCTCCGGTATAAGCTGATTTTTGATAATCATGCGCTGAGGGCGACCTAATCACAGGGGTCATCGCGAGCCCATATTTCAAAGCAAATTCATGATCCCGCTCATCATGCGCAGGCACGGCCATCACAGCCCCCGTCCCATATTCCATGAGCACATAGTTGGCTACCCAAAGCGGTACCTTTTGACGGGTGAGGGGATGAATCACCTCCAAGCCGAGCGGCAGGCCTTTTTTCTCTTGCAAGGCGAGGTCTTTCTCTTTAGTTGAACTGAGGCGGCAGGCTTTGATAAAAGCTTGGACGTCAGGGCTCTCTGCTGCTACATGCTGTATCACAGGATGCTCCGGACTTAAGGCAATAAACGCAATCCCGGAGAGGGTATCCGCACGCGTCGTATAAACACTGATTTTTTCGGAGGAATCGACCACATTAAAATCAATTTCCACACCTTCAGACTTGCCGATCCAGTTGCGCTGCATGGTTTTAACGAGAGGAGGCCACTCATCCAATTGATCGAGGTCTTGCAACAATTCTTCCGCATAGGCTGTAATTTTAATGAACCATTGCACAATCGACTTTTTCTCAACGAGTGCATTCGATCGCCACCCCCGCCCGTCAATGACTTGTTCATTAGCGAGCACCGTTTGATCCACCGGGTCCCAGTTCACCACACTTTCTTTTTTATACGCGAGCCCCTTTTCATAAAGCGCAATAAAAAAAGCCTGTTCAAACTGATAATACTCCGGCCGACACGTAATGAGTTCCCGATCCCAATCAATCCCAAACCCCAGTATTTTCAGTTGTTCCCGCATCTCGGCTATATTTTGATACGTCCAGGGAGCCGGCGCCGTATTATTTTTCAAAGCCGCATTTTCAGCAGGCAAACCAAAGGCATCCCAGGCCATCGGTTGCATGACATTCTTCCCGCGCATCCGCTCAAACCGTGCAATCACATCCCCAATGGTGTAATTACGCACATGCCCCATATGCAGTTTGCCGCTCGGGTAGGGCATCATCGACAGGCAAAAGAATTTTTCCCGAGTGGGGTCTTCTGTCGCTTTAAAAGTGTGGTGAGTCGCCCAAAAATGTTGCGCCCGGGCTTCAAGGGCTTTTGGATTATATGAGGCTTGCATCCGATTATTCTTACTAAAAAAGAGATAGAAGCGTAACACAAAATCCTCACAAAACCCAAGGTGGTTCGTTTTGCATTCACAAGCCTACATTAAATAGAAGTACGGCTAAATTTAAATCAAAATAATTTATATTAGCAATTAACGAGCCTCTTGCAAAATTATTTTCAAAATAGCAATCCAA
>JBMDXV010000156.1:0-8816 GCA_048594525.1 Gammaproteobacteria bacterium
ACCAGCGACACGCGGATTCGGGCTGCCTTGCCGACGATTGAGTTGGCACTCAAAGAGAATGCTGCGGTGATTTTAGTCTCGCATTTGGGTCGCCCTGAAGAGGGACAATTTTCCGCTGAAGACTCTCTCGCGCCGGTCGCAGCGCACTTGAGCACACTCTTGGGACAAGAGGTGCCCCTCCTATCAAATTGGATTGAGGGCGTCGATGTGAAACCCGGCCAGGTTGTATTGTGTGAGAATGTGCGTTTCCAGAAAGGCGAAGGTAAAAATGATCCTGCGCTTGCGAAAAAGATGGCGGCCTTGGCGGATATTTTTGTGATGGATGCCTTTGCAACGGCCCATCGCGCTCAGGCTTCTACTTATGGCATCGCTGAATATGCAAAAGTCGCTTGCGGGGGCCCTCTCCTGATGCAGGAACTCGATGCGCTGGGGCGCTCGCTTGCTCTACCGCAGCGTCCGCTTGTGGCGTTGGTGGGAGGCTCGAAGGTTTCAAGCAAGCTTTCGATTTTAGAGGCCTTGAGTCAAAAGGTCGATCAACTCATCGTGGGTGGCGGAATTGCCAATACGTTTCTTGCTGCGGCGGGATTTGAAATCGGCAAATCTTTATACGAGCCCGAGCTTTTAGACGCTGGGCGTCACCTCATGCAAGTCCTCCAAAAAGCAGGCAAGGAATGCCCTCTTCCCATTGATGTCATTGTGGCGACTGAATTTTCCAAACAGGCGCAGGCAGTCACTAAAGCAGTGACGGATATGAAGCGAGATGAAATGATTCTCGACATTGGCCCGGAGTCCGCAGCAAACTTAGCGAGGCTATTACGCCAGGCTAAAACCATTGTTTGGAACGGCCCGGTCGGCGTATTTGAATTTCCCCAGTTTGCAAAAGGAACGGAAACCATTGCGGAAGCCATTGCTGAAAGCGGAGCCTTTTCCTTGGCAGGTGGAGGGGACACGATTTCGGCCATTGAAACATTTGGCATTGAAGATAAAATCTCTTATATCTCCACAGCTGGAGGCGCCTTTCTCGAATTTCTTGAAGGCAAAACCTTGCCCGCTGTCGCGATCTTAGAACAAAGAGGGATTCACTAAAATAATAAATTAATCTATTTAAAAACAGGAGAGATTGTGCGTAGAACCAAAATTTTAGCCACCATTGGCCCGGCTTCTGAATCGGCAGAAGTATTGCGAAATATGATTCGCATGGGCTTGAATGCCGTGCGATGTAATTTTTCGCATGGCAGCTATGAAGACCATCAAAAAAGAATCGAACTCATTCGCAAGGTGGCTCACGAGGAAAATGCGGTGATTGGCATTTTAGCGGACTTACAAGGCCCTAAAATTCGTGTAGCCCGCTTTAAAAATAAAAGTGTAATGCTCAAAGTCGGTGCAACATTTTATTTAGATGCCCGGCTCGATAAAGATGCAGGCAATGAAACGGAAGTGGGCATTGATTACAAAGAACTGCCGAAAGATGTCAAACCACAGGATATCTTACTGTTGGATGACGGTAAAATTATCCTGAAAGTAATGAGCACAGACGGCGAGCGGGTGTGCACAGAAGTCGTTGAAGGCGGGACCCTTTCGAACAATAAAGGCATCAATAAACAAGGCGGAGGCCTTACCGCCCCTGCGCTCACACCGAAAGACAAAGCAGATATCGAATTCATCGGCAAACTGGCCGTCGACTATGTGGCCGTTTCTTTTCCAAGAAGCGCGGCGGACATGCTTGAAGCACGTGAACTCTTAAACAAAGCGGGAAGCCAGGCCGGGCTCATTGCTAAAATCGAGCGCACTGAAGCCGTTACCAATATTATCGAAATCATTCAAGCTTCTGAAGGCGTTATGGTTGCACGCGGGGATTTAGCAGTTGAAATTGGGGAAGAGTTTGTTCCCAGCGCGCAAAAGAAAATCATCCAACTTTCCCGTACATATGACAAAGTCGTGATTACGGCAACGCAGATGATGGAGTCGATGATTCAAAGCGCAAGCCCCACGCGCGCAGAAGTGTCCGACGTTGCCAATGCCGTGTTAGACGGCACGGATGTGGTGATGCTTTCTGCTGAAACGGCCGCGGGTCAGTTTCCCGTCAAAGTGATTAAAGAGATGGATAAGATTTGCCGCGCTGCCGAACTCGACCCCCTGACTCGGATTTCTAAGCATCGCGTAGAATGTCACTTCGAGCGCGTTGATGAAGCCATCGCTATGGCCGCCATGTATGCGGCGAATCACATGAATGTCAAAGCCATTGTGGCCATGACCGAATCAGGCGTCAGTACTTTATGGATGTCAAGAATTCGGTCGCCCCTCCCCATTTATGCGCTCACCCCACACGCCGAAACCATGGGGCGTGTCACGCTTTATTTAGGCGTGGAGCCCCTACTTTTTCATGCGCAACACTATTCGATGAAGGAAGTGAATCAAAAAGCAATCGAACTGTTACGGGCTAGGAAGGCTATCCAAGCAGGAGACCTCGTGCTCTTGACCTTTGGGGATCACACAGGGACACATGGCGGCACGAATCAAATTAAAATTTTGCGAGCCTAAGCCATGAGCGCCTATCAAGTCTTAGCACGAAAATGGCGCCCTCAAAATTTTGAGGAGCTCGTCGGTCAGGAAAAAGTCCTGGCCGCACTCGTGCATGGCTTGACTGAAAACCGTCTCCATCATGCTTATCTCTTTACGGGCACGCGTGGTGTCGGTAAAACTACCGTGGCGCGTATCCTGGCTAAATGCCTTAATTGTGAAAAAGGCATTTCTGCTAAGCCTTGCGATGAATGTGAAACCTGCCTTGAAATTCGGGGAGGGCGATTTATTGATCTCATTGAAATCGACGCGGCCTCACGCACGAAAGTAGAGGATACGCGGGATCTCCTCGATAATGTGCTATATGCGCCTGCCAAAGGTCGCTTTAAAATTTATCTGATTGATGAAGTGCATATGCTCTCAACACATAGCTTTAATGCGCTCCTGAAAACACTGGAAGAGCCTCCGGAGCACGTGAAGTTTCTCCTTGCGACGACTGATCCGCACAAGCTTCCCATCACCGTGCTGTCGCGTTGCCTGCAATTTCATCTCAAGCCTATTTCGGTGGAACGCATTGTTGAACGATTACAACTCATCCTCGGTAAAGAACAGATTGACGCAGACACGCCCGCCCTCTTTGCGCTGGCTAAAGCGGCAGAAGGCAGCCTGCGGGATGCGTTGAGCCTCACAGACCAAGCCATTGGACAAGGCGGAGGCGCCGTTAAAACAGCACCCACTTTGCATATGCTCGGGGTGACGGAGACCCCTTTCCTCTATGCCCTTGCAAACGCAGTTGCAGAGCAGAACCAAGCTCTGCTATTTGATCTTTTAGGTAAGCTCGCTGAAGAACCTCTGGATTACAATGCCTTACTCAAGCTGTTTGCAGAAATGTGGTATGAAGTTTCACTCAAGCAGGTTTTAGCGGCTTATCAGAGCATAGAATGGGATAACGCCATTTTGGAACAACTGGCCCAAACGCTCTCTCCCACTCTGACGCAATTATTTTATGACATGGCCGTGCAGGGGAAAAAAGAACTCCCATTTTCGCCGGAACCTCGCATTGGTTTTAACATGACTTTGCTCCGAATGCTGGCCTTTCAACCCTTGCCTTTAGAACAGAAACAACTCGAAAAGCCTTCTTCCATCAGTGAACGTGAGCTTCACCTGCCTCAAGGAGCGGCTATTGTTGAGCCCCACCAGAAAAAAGTTCCGCTTGAAGCATGGGACACTCTGCTTAACACGCTTCCGATGAGTGGCGTGCTCAAACAACTTCTCAAAAATACCCATTTTGAGCGATGTGAAGGGAATACGCTTTTTCTATCTATTCCTGCACAGCATCAAATTCTCTTTAATGAGGGTGTAAAAAATAAATTTCTCCACCTGTTACAAACATATTACGAACGCTCTTTTTTGTTACAAATACAAACAAATAAAGGCGAGCTAGAAGGCCCTGCTGCCAAGGCAGAACAATCAAAAAAGACTCAAGAAACGCAATTACAAGAAAAACTCGAACTCGACCCGAATATTAACTTCATAAAAAATAATTTAAATGGTACAATAACATCCGTGGCATTAACTTAATTTTAATTTTAAATAAAGGAGTAAAAATGAACGCAGCAAATTTTGACATGAATGAAGTGATGGAACAAGCTAAAAAAATGCAAGAAAAAATGCAAGAGATTCAAGAAGACCTGACCAACTTAAAAGTCGTCGGCGAAGCTGGAAACGGTCTCGTACGCGTGATCATGAACGGTCGCCATGAATGCTTAAAAACTTTCTTAGACGAAAGCCTTTTAGGTAAAAGCGGTGCTGAACACAAACAATATTTAGAAGAATTGATTCAAGCTGCGATTAACGGCGCTGCTGAACAAATCGAAAAAGCATCACAAGTTCAATTGCAAGGCCTCGCTCAATCTTTAAATCTTCCTGCTGCTGAAGAAGGGGCTGAATGAGTTTTAGTCCGCTAACACAAAGTCTTATTGAAGCATTAAAATGCTTACCCGGCGTGGGCACCAAAACGGCTCAACGGATGGCGATGGGACTTTTGTTAAAAGATCGGCAAAAAGGCCTACGGCTTTCCGAATCGCTTCGGGAGGCTTTAAACCAGGTAGGTCACTGTGAGTCGTGTCGGAATCTCTCCGAAACGGCTCTTTGTTTTTTATGCAGCACGGCTTCTCGCTCAAGCAAAGAATTGTGTATTGTTGAAACGCCGATTGACTTAATGGCAATCGAGCAAACCGGTCACTTTAGTGGTCGTTATTTTGTCCTTCAAGGCCGCTTGTCTCCCTTAGATGGAATTGGGCCCAAAGAACTGCGGCTTGATCAACTAGAAGAAAAATTAATCAACCCTGAAATTAATGAAGTGATTCTCGCGATTAATCCCACCGTTGAAGGCCAGGCGACGATGCATTACTTAATCGACCTTGCCAAACAAAAAGGGAAAAAAGTTTCGCAAATTGCTTATGGCGTCCCCTTTGGGGGTGAGCTTGAATGGGTCGATGCCACCACCCTTAGCCACGCTTTTCATACACGCCAGCTTGTAATATAGCTGACCCCATTTTTATCGACACAGATATCTGCTATAATTGCATCAGAAAATAAATAAACTTAATGGAGACCAATATGTTTAATCAACAACCTAATAATGTTATGGAGCGGAATGTCACACCACAATCCCTCGCTATTAATAAAGTGCTGCGTAATACTTATATTTTATTATCTTTAACGCTTTTGTTTAGCGCATTTATGTCCGGCGTTGCCATTGTTTATAATGCAGGCTTTGTCAATATCTGGATCGCCCTGATTGTGATGATTGGCTTTCCCTTTTTACTCCAAGCTGTCAAAGATAGCCCCATTGCCCTCGTCCTCACTTTTGCCTACACGGGTTTTATCGGCTGGTACATCGGCCCTATTTTAAACATGTATATTCAGAGTTATTCAAACGGCAGCGAGCTCATTGCGATGGCACTCGGCGGTACCGGACTCATTTTCCTCGTTTTGTCCATGATGTCCATTAAAACCACAAAAGACTATTCCAGCTGGGGACGCTTTCTGGCGATTGGCGTGATCATTGCCTTGGTAGCCTCCCTTCTTAACATCTTTTTATTCAAACTTCCCATCTTTCAACTGGGTATTTCCGTTGTTTTTTCCTTTATTTCAGGCGGGTTTATCATGTATCAAACTAACGCTATCGTGCGCGGCGGCGAAAGAAACTACGTTGTTGCAACCGTTGTGCTGTATGTGTCGCTCGTGAATATTTTCTTAACCTTACTGCAAATACTGGGGTTGTTTGGCGGGAATCGTAACTAATTCCCCCCACCATACCTTTAGCCCCGCCCGCTTTATGCGGGCTTTTTATTTATCCACTTTTAAAATCGCTAAAAAAGCCTCTTGCGGAATTTCCACTGCACCCACTTGCTTCATGCGCTTTTTTCCTTCCTTTTGCTTTTCCAATAATTTTTTCTTACGGGAAATATCACCGCCATAACACTTTGCAAGTACGTTTTTGCGCAAGGCTTTTACGGTGGAACGCGCAATCACATGAGCCCCGATGGCCGCCTGAATGGCGACTTCGAACATTTGCCGCGGGATGAGTTCGCGTAAGCGCTCAACCAGCATTCTGCCCCGATATTGCGCTTGATCCGCGTGAACCATGACTGCGAGGGTATCTACCCGCTCTGCATTAATTAAAATATCGAGTCTCACGACTTTGGCCACTTGATAGCGTTTAAAGCTATAATCGAGCGAAGCGTAGCCCCGGCTCACTGATTTTAGGCGATCAAAAAAATCTAGCACGACTTCAGCCATCGGTAATTCATAGGTGATCGACACCTGCTTGCCCACATATTGCATGTTGAGTTGAACGCCTCGTTTTTCCTGGCAAAGCGTCATCACATTACCCACATATTCCTGCGGCACAAAAATATGGGCTTCACACAAGGGCTCTCGGATTTCTTCAATCCGGCCTAAATCGGGGAGCTTAGAGGGATTATCAACATACACGACTTCTCCGCCCTGCACGACGACCTCATAAACGACAGTGGGTGAAGACGTTATGAGATCGAGGTTGTATTCACGCTCCAGGCGCTCCTGAATAATTTCCATGTGGAGCATGCCCAAAAAGCCGCAACGAAACCCGAAACCTAAGGCTTCTGAGGTTTCAGGCTCATAAAAGAGGGAGGCGTCATTTAAGCTTAACTTAGACAGAGCCTCCCGAAATGCTTCGTAATCTTCTGAGTTAATCGGAAAGAGGCCAGCATAGACTTGCGGCTTGACCTTTTTAAACCCAGCGAGCGACCCTGCGGCAGCTGGTTTGACATGTGTGAGCGTATCGCCCACGGGTGCGCCATGGACATCTTTGACATTTGCAACCACAAAGCCGACATCCCCACAGCCCAACATCTCCCGATTCAGCCTTTTAGGTGTAAAGACCCCGAGCTGATCGACGGTATATGCAATCCCCGTGGACATGACAAGGATTTTATCCCCTCGCTTGAGGTGTCCGTTTTTAATCCGTACAAGAGATACGACGCCGAGATAGGGGTCAAACCAGGAGTCAATAATCAATGCCTGCAAGGGCGCCTCAGGATCGCCCACTGGCGCCGGGATACGTTTGACGATTTCCTCTAAGACATCGACAATGCCGAGACCCGTTTTCGCACTACACCGCACTGAATCTTTAGCGGGAATCCCGATAATCTCTTCAATTTCCTCTTCAATCCGTTCAGGCTCAGCTTGGGGTAAATCAATTTTATTGAGAACAGGCACAACTTCGAGGCCCTGATCGATTGCAGTATAACAATTCGCCACCGTTTGCGCTTCAACGCCTTGGGCTGCGTCCACAACCAACAAAGCACCTTCACACGCGGCAAGAGAGCGAGAAACCTCATAAGCAAAATCCACATGCCCCGGCGTATCGATAAAATTGAGCTTATAGATTTGACCATTTTTCGCGTGATAGTCCAAAGAGACGCTCTGCGCTTTAATCGTAATCCCCCGCTCCCGCTCGATATCCATCGAATCTAAAACCTGCGCTTCCATTTCCCGTGCCGAAAGCCCTCCGCAGACTTCAATAATGCGATCAGACAAAGTGGATTTGCCATGGTCAATGTGCGCGATGACAGAAAAATTACGAATGTTTTTCATGAAGCCTAAAGTCGGTGAGGAAGTGCGGGCTATTGTACTACAACTCGCGGCCCTCGAAAACTTTTAATCTTGAAGCGTTCGGGACTCATGGCGTTACATCTTCCTGCAACGCAACCTCTCTCGACCTTAACCAAAGATAATGCTGCCCCTTTAATAAAAGATTAATTTTCGGGAGGCCTAAAGCCGAGTTAATATGCTCCGGCTCTACATTCACATAACCGTGACCATCCATCACAAAAATTGAAAGATGAACGCCCTCTTTTTCAGCAACCGCATAGATTAAAGCTCCTTCGGCATAGACACCAGGCAGTCTCATTCGCGCAATAAAGGCTGGGATTTCTTCATCTTCCAGGGGGGCTAATCTAAAAAGCTCCTGATGGGCCTCAAGATAGTCACAGGCCTCCTGTCTCATTTTTGCAGATTTTTCTGGTTTGAATTGCAAGGGCGCTGCGACGGCATGAAAAAAACAGTCCCCCCCTCCTGGATTATCAACCACCCGAAAACGGGCTCCCGCTAATACTAAATCGTGATCCGATTTTGATCTCGCAGAAGCAAACGGCGTCAGAAGCGGATCAAAAAAGCTCAGTTTGATGCGGGCTGCGTCTCTCGCTTCCATTGCTTGTTCACCCTTAGCGAGTTCGCGATCCGTCGCTTGCGCTTCTTCTTTCAAGCGCTCCATCATCGAGGCGAGAAGACCGCTTGGATCATCTCCTTTGGAGGCAGGAGTCGGTACATCAAGCTCGGTGTCGAAGGCCTGATCATCCCCGAAATGAAACCCCTGAAAAGGACCCGAATCCTCCTCCGCCTCTTGTTGGCTCTCTTGCATAAAATTTGAAGAGTCAGCGTGTTCCCCAAAGTCAAATTCTTCATTAAAAAGATTTTTACCATAGTCCTCTTGTGGCGTTCGTTCTAGGCGCGCGCCGCTCCTCTGCCCGAGCGATGCGCGCTTGCAACTGCACTTCTAAGTCCTCTTGTCCCGGAAATTGATTTTTTAATTCAATCATCGCTCCGGGGGTGTGAATAAAAGTGCGGTCAGGTCAAGCAGCCTGCTTTAGCCAATAAGCCTCCCAGTTATGATTTGCACGACAAGTGCGCAAAGCGATTATGTTGGCAGCATGATCGACAGTCCACCATGCTCCTGGCAGTTTCAA
>JBMDXV010000157.1:0-2953 GCA_048594525.1 Gammaproteobacteria bacterium
CATCCTGCCTTCATGTTAGTTGAGTAGCTTGCTTATAGACCAATTCTCCTCTATATGCTACATCTGCATGCTTTGCGACCTGACCGCACTTTTATTCACACCCGAATGTAGCGGTATCTCTTCTTCCTCCCGGGGTGACGGCAAGTGCCTGCGCCATTATTCCCGAAGGCAAAACCTGCATGATTCACTTAACCGCAACGACAAATATTAACCCGGGCACGACAAATATTATGGTGCAAGGCCAAGACACGAACGCGGTTTCAGTGCCTTTGACCTTGCAACTCGGTATCGATCTCGATGGGCCAGAGGGCGCAAATATCGAGGCGATGTTGAGCGCGGGAAACTATCTTTATGTCGGAACAGATGGCGGTGGGGTATTTCGAAAAGCAGCGGGAAGCTCCACCTGGCAGGCCATCAATACGGGACTGGTGAGCGGGAAAATTCTGGATCTTGCTGTTGATACGCACGGTACGATTTACACAAGCACGCCTCTCGGCGTATTCAAGTTCAACGGAACAAGCTGGTACGCTTTGCCGCTCCTCGGCTTACCCGGTACGAATCAAGGCTATATTTTTGAACTCGCCATCGATCCCGCCGGAAATATCGTTGCGCTCTACAATCCCTATACGAATACGGGGCCAAGTCTCTATACATTCCAGCAGCAAGGCGGCGTGAGTTGGACGCCCATCACGGTCAATCCTCCGCCGGGCTTTATTCTGGAATTGGTCGGAAATGCGGAGGGCGATATCGCCCTGGCTTTCCAAGATCAAAATGCGATTGATTATGTCGAAGAGTGGAATGGCAGTAGCTTTGGAGACAATTTGAATTTTCCGGCCTCTACGAGCGCTATTTCTATTTCAGCCCTGACCGTAGACGCGTCTAATCACGTGTATGCGGGATATAGTGAGAGTGGAAGCAATGAGGTCACGATCTATGCAAATGGAACATGGAGCACGCCTGTTGTGATGACCGGGAGTTCTGCCATACGAGGCATTCTTCCTAACCCCGGCACCTCGGGGTATTATCTCTTTGATAACAATAGTGATGTATATTATTACACCGGACAGGCGCTGACGACGATTACACCCACCTTTCAGGGGACCTACAGCGCTGCATTTTTCCCAACGGCTTTGAGTCTGTTCAATGGCGCACTCTATGTCGGGGCCAACTATAATGGAGTATACATCGATCAGGATGGGGACTGGAACCTTGATAATCCGGGCCTTAACGCAAGCCCTGTTTATTCCCTTTTATATAATGAGGGTCTTTACGCAGGCAAGGTGAATCCCACGCTTCAGAAAAGCCCGCCGATTCCGACCAATGTGACCGATGTGAATACTGGCAGCCATTGGAATAGAGCAGGCACCGGGTTTGATTTGGGGGGGAGCGCAGCGGCACTTTCTTTTACAAGCTTGGAAGGCACGCCTTACCTGAGCACAGACGCGGGGGTCTATCGGTTTCAGAACGGATCATGGAATGTGCTGTCCGGAATGCCGACCCCTTCGCCAGGGTATGCTAATCTGACTGCAGATACAGATACGATTTATGCCTTGTCCAGCGGAAATGCGGTTTATGCTTCATTTCAGGGGACGCAATCCTTTGTCCTCATCACGGCTCCCCCTACAGGGATAATGATAGGCGGAATTTACATTCAGCCCGCAGGAGCGGGGTTTTTAGCAAAATGTAACGCGAGTCAACTCTGTGGCTATTCAGGCGGTACAAGTGGCAGTTGGACCGTTGATTCCAATTTGATCCCAGGCATCATTCAGGATATTTATTCACCCGCAGCCCAGGAGATTGATGTGGCCTACATCGCCAATGCAGATAGTCACCTGCATGTCTGTCAAGACGCCAGTCTCAACGCCCCGTGTACGGATATCGCTGCAGGATTTTCCGGTATGACGGGTTTTGTTTCTCTCTATCAAATCAATAACACGCTTTATTTGGGTGCAGGCAGCCCCTTGGGCCCTGTACAAATCGATGGCTTATATGAAATGCAGGAAGGCGCCTCAAGTTTTAGCTTAATCAATGGCAATATCGAACCCTTGGGCCTGAGCGGGGATGCGAACGGAAACTTATACATCGCCACAGACAGTGGGATGTATCTCTTGCCCGGAACGTCATTGCAAAATCCTATTGCATCTTCAGAAAAAGTGGGTAGAATAGCGACCCTCATGCCGGGATGGCGGAACTGGTAGACGCGCCGGACTCAAAATCCGGTACTAGCGATAGTGTAAGAGTTCGATTCTCTTTCCCGGCACCACTTATTTTAAAAGATTTTTGTTCGTATCGTCGTAAACCTCGCCCACTTTAGCGTGTAGAGATTTTTTTTGTTGCTGATTGAGTGGAACAATCTCTGCGATGAGTTGCGCTTTCCATGAAAAATTGAGTTTTTTAAGATGTGCGGCTTCAGGCACTTTCCAGGGAAAGAGACAAGTATAATCATATAAAGTTAAGTGATCGATATTCTGTGCCAAATGATAACGGCCTTTTTTGCCTATGGTGATGAGTTTGAGCGCTTTTAATTTTTCCAGCATTGCTTCGGGCTCGACTTGGTAGCGCACGGGATCTTTTTCGATTAAAGCTGTGAGCGTGAGAGATTCTCCCGCCCGCTCTGCTTCTCGTAAATAGCCGAGCCAACAAAAAGCATGGGTAAAGCCGTCGAGCATGGCTTTTGAGCGATACCGTTCGCTGTAAGAGAGCCCCTGCGCAATGAGCGCTCCCAATAAAGCAATTTGCCAGCACACATAAAGCCAGAGTAAAAACAAAGGAATGGCCGCGAGCGCACCATATATTTTTGCGTAACTGGGGAAGTAGACAATATACAGTCCAAACAAAGCCTTGCTGAGCTCAAACAAAAGGGCTGCACAGAAGGCACCGAATGCGGCATTTTTAAAAGGCACAACAAACAAAGGTGCAACGACATATAAAAAAGTAAACCCAAGCGTGTCGA
>JBMDXV010000158.1:0-5115 GCA_048594525.1 Gammaproteobacteria bacterium
CCGTTAAAAGCGAATACAAGCACGGCTTTGTGACGGATATTACAATGGATACCTTTGCGCCCGGCCTCAATGAAGAGGTCGTGCGTAGGATTTCGGCTAAAAAAGGTGAGCCAGCCTTTCTTTTAAATTGGCGGCTGAATGCCTATCAGGCTTGGCAAAAAATGACGATGCCCGCCTGGCAAAAGCTTAAGATTGAACCGATTGATTATCAGGCACTGAGCTATTACGCTGCGCCCCGATCGAATAAAAATGCACCGAAAAGTTTGGCAGACGTTGATCCTAAACTCCTTGAAACCTATGAAAAATTAGGCGTACCCTTGCATGAGCGCGCAACCTTGGCAGGGGTTGCGGTGGATGCGGTGTTTGATAGCGTGTCGGTGGCAACCACTTTTCGGGAAAAATTGAAAGAAGCAGGGGTGATCTTTTGTTCTTTTTCTGAGGCGGTGCGGGAATATCCCGAGCTCATTCAAAAGTACTTGGGATCGGTTGTTCCGGTACAAGATAATTTCTTTGCGGCTTTGAATTCTGCCGTGTTTAGCGATGGCTCGTTTGTGTACATTCCAAAAGGGGTGCGGTGTCCGATGGAGCTCTCGACGTACTTTCGGATTAACGCGGCAAACACCGGACAGTTTGAAAGAACCTTAATCGTTGCGGATGAAGGGTCTCACGTGAGCTATCTTGAGGGCTGTACAGCGCCTCAGCGGGATGAAAATCAGCTTCACGCGGCCGTTGTCGAAATCGTTGCGTTAGATGAGGCAGAGGTCAAATATTCAACCGTGCAAAATTGGTATCCCGGTGATGAAAACGGCCGCGGCGGAATTTATAATTTTGTGACGAAGCGCGGGGCTTGCCGAGGAAAGCGTTCTAAAATTTCCTGGACACAAATTGAAACAGGCTCCGCAATTACCTGGAAATATCCGAGTGTGGTGTTGCAAGGCGACGATTCGGTGGGGGAATTTTATTCTGTGGCACTCACAAACTATTTTCAGCAAGCCGATACGGGTACAAAAATGATTCATATCGGCAAAAATACCCGGAGCATGATTTTGGCAAAAGGGATTTCTGCGCACCATGGTCAAAATACGTATCGGGGCCTCGTACGCGTTGCCCCCACCGCCAAGGGGGCGAGAAATTATACGCAGTGTGACTCTCTCCTCCTCGGCCCAGACTGTGGTGCGCATACTTTTCCTTATATCGAAGTTAAAAATAAGACCGCTCGCGTTGAGCATGAAGCGAGCACGTCTAAAATCGGGGAAGACCAACTGTTTTATTGCCTGCAACGGGGCATGACCGAAGAAGAGGCTGTTTCGATGATTGTTAACGGTTTTTGTAAAGCCGTTTTCAAGCAATTGCCCCTCGAATTTGCGGTGGAGGCCCAGAAGCTGATGGAAGTGAGTTTAGAAGGCGCGGTGGGTTAGGCGATTCGGATGCTCAATATTGGAGGAGAGAAGGCGTGTTAGAGATAAAAAACCTGCATGTACGGGTTAAAGACAAACTGATTTTACAAGGGATTAATCTTGCCGTTCAGGCCGGAGAAACCCACGCCATCATGGGGCCAAACGGTTCAGGAAAAAGTACCTTGGGTTATGTGATTGTGGGCAAGCCCGGCTATGAGATCGTGGAAGGTGAAATGCTGTTTCAAGGCGAATCGATCCAAAAAATGGATGTGGCAGAACGTGCGGCGCTCGGCCTATTTTTAGGAATGCAATATCCTTTGGAATTGCCGGGTGTGAATAATACCGTGTTCTTGCGTTTGATTTACAACAAAATGCTGCAAGCCAAAGGAGAAGACCCGTTGGATGCGATGGATTTTCTCTCTCTGATCAAAGAGAAAATGGCCTTCCTCGGGATGGACCCGAGTTTTCTCAGTCGGAATGTTAACGAGGGTTTTTCAGGTGGCGAGAAAAAACGGAATGAAGTCTTACAGATGCTTCTGTTAGAGCCACGTTGTGTGATTTTGGATGAACTCGACTCCGGGCTCGATATTGACGCCTTGCAGTGGGTTGCCAAAGCTGTCAATCATTTACGGAGTCCCACACGATGTTTTCTCTTGGTCACGCATTATCAGCGATTGTTGAATTACATTGTCCCGGACTATATTCACGTTTTGGTCAAAGGGAAAATTGTCGAGTCGGGCGACCAAAGCCTTGCTTTAAAATTAGAAGAAAAAGGGTATGCTGGTGTTTATTAAATCAGGAGAAGTCGTTCATTTAACAATTGTTCCGGAAGCGGGACACTATGCGCGCGAGATTACGTTGGATCAAGGCGCTTGCCTGAACCTTGATTATCGCGTATTGGGCCTGACAGATTGGCAGGAAAACTGTACGATTCATCTAAAGGGAGAGGGCGCCCGAGTGAAAATTCGGGGGGTCATGCGAGGGGAGCATCACGCTAAGCTGGCATATCGACTCATTTTGGAGCATACTGCAAGTTACACCGAAAGTGAGATTGAATTTCGGGGAGTGGCTGAGGGCGAGAGTCATTTGATTTTTGATGGTCTCATCAAGGTCCCACAAGGTGTTAAAGGCATTGTAGCCGAAGAGCAAAATCGAAATTTGATCCTTTCGAACGCGGCCCAAATTGAGTCCCGTCCCCGCCTTGAAATTGATAGCGATGAAGTCGCATGCCGTCATGGGTCTACGATCAGTGATCTTGATGAAAATGAGCTGTTTTATCTCCAAAGTCGGGGCGTTCCTGAAGGTGAGGCGCGCCGCCTGTTAATCGAAGCATTTCTAGGATTCTTTTTATGACGACACAAGATATTTTAAAAATGGAAAAACGGGTGATTGCATGGGACGCACATACTATTCGAGATGATTTTCCCATTCTAAAGCAAAACATGAATGGCGTACCGCTGGTTTATTTAGATAATGCCGCGACGAGCCAAAAGCCAAAAGTCGTCATTGAACGTTTAAAGCGCTTTTATGAAGAAGAAAATGCAAGTGTCCATCGCGGCGTTTATACCTTAGCTGAAGAGGCGACGATTGCATTTGAAGGCGTGCGTAAGCGGGTTCGTTCTTTTTTGCATGCCCGCAGCAAAAATGAGATTATTTTTACGAAAGGGACGACAGAAGCCATCAATTTGGTGGCGCAAAGTTGGGGTAAAACCTTTTTGAAAAAAGGAGATGAAATTATTCTGAGCGAACTTGAACATCACGCCAATATTGTCCCCTGGCAGTTGTTAGCAAAAGAAAAAGGGCTCGTGATTAAAGTCATTCCGCTCCTTTCCTCGGGAGATTTGGATTTAAATGCCTTCAAAACCTTATTATCAGACAAAACAAAGCTCCTCGGCATCACCCATATTTCAAACACGATTGGCACGATTAATCCCGTCAAATACATGACGAAGCTTGCGCATGCCGCGGGCGCAAAGGTTCTCCTCGATGCGGCGCAGTCCGTCGTTCACATGGGACTCGATGTGCAGGAACTCGACTGCGATTTTATGGTGTTTTCATCTCACAAACTCTATGGCCCAATGGGCGTTGGGGTGCTTTACATTAAAGAAGAAATCTTGACCACGATGCCGCCTTATCAGGGAGGCGGCAGCATGGTGAAATCAGTGAGCTTTGCCTATACCGATTATGCCGAAGGCACGCAGCGCTTTGAAGCAGGAACGCCCAGCGTTGCAGATGTGATTGCTTTTGGTGAAGCCATTCAATACCTGCGAGCCTTGCCGCTGGACTCGATTATTGCATATGAACACGAATTATTTGAATATGCCTGTCAGGGACTCAAAGAAATTAAAGGCGTGCATTTGATTGGAGAAGCCCGAGTTCAGGCGCCCATTATTTCTTTTGTCATGGAAGGAATCCATCCTCATGATGTGGCGACGATTATTAGTCAAAGCGGCATTGCGGTTCGAGCAGGCCATCATTGCGCCATGCCGAGTATTCGTGCTTTTGGTGTTCCTGCAACCACACGTGTTTCGTTTGCGTTTTATAATACTTTTGCAGAACTCAATTTATTGTTCAATGCCTTACACACGGTTAAAAAAATATTTCAATAAGGGAAAGGGTTATGAGTGACTTAACAAATCTTTATCATGAAGTGATTGTGGATCATGGTAAAAATCCGCGTAATTTTGGCACGCTGGACCAGGCCTTAAGTTTGCAGGGATTTAATCCTTTATGTGGAGATCAATTGCGCTTATATCTCAAAATCACGGACGGTAAAATTACAGAAGCTAAATTTTCAGGTCAGGGTTGTGCGATTTCTGTGGCTTCAGCCTCTTTAATGACGCAAAGCGTTAAAGGCAAAACCGTAGAAGAAGCAGAAGCTTTGTTTAAGGCCTTTCACAGCTTAATCATGCAAGAACAATCCGCAGTGACGGGCATAGAAGGCGTACTCGGTAAACTCATGGTATTGCAAGGCGTATCGGCCTATCCCTCCCGAATTAAATGCGCGACGCTTGCCTGGCATACATTAAACGGAATTTTAGCCGGAAAAACTGAGGCGGTTTCAACTGAAAAGTAACGCTACCGTCCACTTCATCAGATAAATAATAAATTAATTTAGGTTTTTCTGATAGAGTGTGTTAAGATAGTTTTTGTTAGCGTTCAAATGCTTGAGCGACTAACAATTAACGATAACTAAAGTGAGATAATAATGGCTACTGGTACAGTAAAGTTTTTTAATAATGATAAAGCGTTTGGTTTTATTACCCCTGATGATGGCAGCAAAGATGTATTCGTTCACAAAAACGGCATTAAAAGCGGTGTGTTACGTGAAGGCAGTAAAGTTTCTTACACTGCTGAAACCTCCCCAAAAGGTTTAAATGCAGTTGATGTAGTGGTGACAGACTAATCGTCTTTACTTTTACATTCAATGGAAAACCACGCTAGTCGTGGTTTTTTTATGGAGCAGTTTTTGACATGAAACAGCGAAGTGAAGCCGAACGCCTGAATAAAATGCGCCAGGATTTTGTGGCCAATGTCTCCCACGAACTGCGTACGCCTTTAACCGTGATCCATGGTTAGGTGCATCCAACTACTTAACGCAACTATTAATAATGTAACGTCGTTGTTATAATTGTTAATTGTTACCTCTAAATTAAGAGGAGAAGTAGTTGTGAAATTAACAGATAAAGAAAGATGTAAAATTGAGGTTTTGCATCAG
>JBMDXV010000159.1:0-6986 GCA_048594525.1 Gammaproteobacteria bacterium
GGAACTCCAATATCCTTATTTAGCGGGCAAGTGTGATGATTTAACGCGTAGAAAAAAGGAGTTGCTTGATAGGGCGCGTGCAGCAGAAAGGGAAGCACGGCAAGCAGGGTTGGATGCGGGTTTTCAGGCGAGTCGTTATCAAAAGGCGATACATGATCTCCAGGCGCAGATTGCTACTTTAGAAGCAAAGATTATAGCGCTAGAACAGGAATGTCATTGGTTAAAAGGGCAGGGTCCGCATGAAGAGAATGAACGCTTAAAAGCAAAGCTGAGCCATGAGCGCGCCACAAAATTCAGTGATGTTTTGGGACGGTTTGACAATGCAGCGGCGCAGGCCGCCCAGAAGTTGAGTAAAACGGTTGAAGCCCAAAACGCAGAAATCGCTGCTTTGCAAAAAGAAAACGCAGAACTCAAAGCAAGGCCCCTAGGGGGAGCGGATGCGGAACAATCCTCGAAGTGGGCGGGCAGAGTTAAGACAGTAGCGATGGGAGCAGGTCTTGTACTTGCAGGAATTGCCACAGTAGCGGGCTTAGGGCTTTTGGGGGCGGCAGCGGTGGCGTATGCCTTGCCTTTACTTGGGATAGGGCTCGCGGTCGCTTTGGGAGGCTTTGTGGTTTCAAAGCTCCTGGAGTCGCGTGAGAGAGATAAGGCTCTGCTCCTTGAAGCCGAAAAAGTTGAGTCAGCCCAGGCTCTTCGCACGGCGCTCACTGTAAAAGACGCATTGTCGGGGTCTCAAGCGGGATGTTCTCAAAATGCACTGACGGGAGCCAGCGTATGAATACGGAACAGCTTTTAAAAGCCTATGTGTGCGCAGGCTCTTTGTCAGGGGCCCCTCAGGCGGTAAAAGAGACTCCGAAAGAGTCGGGCGATAAAAGGGATGCAGGAAAAGAGAATCCACCCGAGCAAGAGGAAGAAATCAAATGATCTACGCAGCGGATAGTTTTTTGGAAAAGGTCATTCATGATTTTGAGGATGAAGCTGTTTTTGAGGAAGAATTGGATTGGGCTGCATTGCTCGCGGAGATCTGGATGCCCATAAGAAAAGAGGACGTATATGCATAAAAAAAGACGATTGTGGAGTTTGGTTTTGTTTGTAGCGCTAAGTGGGTGCGCTTCAAGTACCCCTGTGCACACAAAGCCTTTGCCTTCGATTCAGTATTTGCAGGCCGAGCAAGTGAATCAAAACTATCACTATGAATTACAAAATTCGTAACACAAAAAAGGAGCAAAAAGATGGTAGAGCAGGTTAGTCAATTAGATCCCCTTTGGAGCCAGATGGGGAGTTTGTTTCACGGAGGCATGGTGTTTTGGGGCCTCATTTTATGTATAGATGTTGGGGTAGCGATTTATCGGTACTTCAAAAGCAGTCATTAAAACAAAATAGAGGAGAATAAAAATGGTAGGGGACGGAGGAAGTCAGATTTTACAACCTATTTGGCAAACGATTACAAATAACTTCCAAGGAGGGACGTATTTTTGGGGAATCATTCTGCTGCTGGATTTTGCAGTGGCTGCATACCGATACCACAAAACACGAGAAGTGTCTGAGTTTGTGAAAACCATGCTGTTGATGATCGCCCTGACGGTTGGGCCGATCTTAATATTTGGTTATGTGTCGGGCACTTAAATGATCGATCCTAAATATTACGCCATCCCGAGGTATCTCAACGAACCGATGCGGATCACGATTTTTACGCTGGGAGAGGCCATTCCTGCGCTGATTATTTTGCTCATCATGATTTTTATGGGGTTAAAGTTTATCGGCGTACTGATGGGCGGGGCGTGGATATTTTACTGGAAGATGCAAAAAGCTGGGCGGGCTGATGATTTTATCAAACGGAAGCTCGCCTGGAATGGATTGATTGGGCTGAAGAATCGGATGTGTTTACAGCGGAAATTTATCAGGGGGGATCATGGAATTTAAGGCACAAAAGGACATCTTGGAAAGTAAGACGCTGCAAGTGCGTTTTTTGGGCAAACTCTGTTTGGTGCTGGGAGCGACGAGCTTGATTTCTGTCATGACAAATATTTATACGATAAGGCACCATCAGGTGGTTGTGGTACCGATGGGATTGAACCAAGCGGTCACGGTGACCTCCGCTGGGGTAGACGCCGCAATGCTCGAACAAACGGCAATGAGCCTTATTAACGCCCGGTACAACGTCAATTACACGGATGTGGACAGCCTGCACCAATTTTTATTGCAGTACACGGACAATGCTTTTGCTGCAAGCTTATCGCCGATCTTAATGTCGGAAGAACAAGACATTAAAAACCAGCAGCTCACGAGCCTTTTTGTGGTGCAAGACGTTAAAGCGGATCCTTCTGCCCTAGCGATAGAAGTCACGGGCAATTTACAGGAATGGTCAAACATGGTGGGGAACAGTAATACGAATCTACCTGACCAGAGCAAGGTGATTGATCTGAAGTTTAGTTATACAGGCGGGATATTGAAATTAATCGGATGGGGAGAAAAGAATGCAAATTAAGACAGCAATTGCTTATTTTATGATGGCAGGGTTTGCATATGCAGATCAAGCGCCGGCAGGGTTAATGACAGGAAGTCTCACACCGACGGCTGTGACGCCTGTTAGCACTCCTGCGGCAGTACCCGTGAAGGTGAGCCCTGTCGCCCCAACGCCTACTGTGAGGAGCGCGAATACCCTACCGGCTACTCCCCCGACTATTTCTGCCCCTACTGCCCCAAGCCTTGCGGCTGATAATATGAATGACGACTCATTCGCGAATGGCGCCGTGACGCCGCCGGAGGTGATTAATGTTTCGGATAACAATAAGTATACGGTGGAGTTGTCCTCCACTGACCCGAACAGAGTCACTGTCCAAGGCGACAAGATTACGGATATCACCTGCCCTTCTGGCGCGTGCTATGTCAAGAATCTCCAGAATGATGCGACAGGATCAGCTTACATTTCTGTTTTAAACAATTCTTCTTTCACAGCCTTTGTCTCTACTGCATCGAACCGGCATTTTAGCCTGTGGGTGATGCCAACGGATGAGCCGGGGAAGACCCTGGTATTTAATCCCCTGAACGGAGCAATGGGGGTAGCAGGCAAGTTCGAAAAGAGTACGGACTATGAAGACTTATTAGTGAACCTCACAGAAGATATGGAAAAGGGGCATATTCCGGATGGCTATGGGGTCTTAGATCTTACCGCACAGAAGCCGTTTAGCTTAGCGAATGGCTTATCGGTTCAGCCGGTGTCAGCGATGACGGGGAGCTATGTTTCAGGCTTACATTTTACGCTTAAAAACACTACCCCAAGCCCTTTATCCGTGACAGAAGAATTGTTTAATCACGGAGGCGTGCGCTCGATCTCCATACAAGGTGGACTAGATTTACCCCCTGGGGGCACAAGCGAGTTGTACGAAATTGTCAGTAACCCAAACGTGTGAGGGCACCATGAACGACAAGATGATTGATAAGCCGGAATTTGATGCAGCGAGCCATGAAGTAGAACAAGAAAGCGCGCCCATTACAGAAAGTAAGAAAGGGCTCTGGGCCAGCTTTAATGCAATGAGTAGCGGAGGGAAGGCACTGACCGTAGGTGGGGTTGTTACCGGGGTTGTGGTGATGATGCTAATGGCAGGCCATGTTAAATCGGTAAAAGAGACGAATCCATCAACGCCTACTGCCAACTTCCAGCCGACGGCAGACTTTGGGATTCCACAGGAACAGCAGAATATTGAAAGCAAAATGCTCTCGAATGTGGACAGTCAAACTACGCAAGAAGCACAGCAGCTATCAGGCTTTCAGAGCCAACAAAATGCCCAGTCTTCTGAAATTTCGACGCTACAATCCCAACTCACTTCCCTTCAGAATGCACAGCATAATGAACCCCCTGCAACCAACGCTAGTCCGTTTAACCCGGGAGGATGGAGCGCACCCCATATGGCGCCTTTGGGTGGCAGTGAAGAAAGTGAAGGAGCAAGCGCTGTCAATCCAACCCCGATGGAAACCTTCAGCTTGAGCTATGCTGCACCGGGAGGGCAGCAGGGTAGCCCTTTTGATCGGTATGTGCCTGCGGGTACGTTTGTGAGAGCGGTTTTACTAGGGGGAGCGGATGCGAGTGCCGCAGCGGGATCTCAAGGGGATACCGCGCCCATTCTGTTTCGTCTCTTAGATAATGGCACGGAGCCGAATGACAAACGCTCGATGCTGAAGAATTGTGTGGTGACCGCGCAGACGTATGGAGACATATCAAGTGAGCGGGGGATGGTGCGACTCGATCGCTTATCCTGTAATTACCCGGATGGTACGGTGCTCGATATCCCAGTGTATGGCACGGCCTATGATATCGGAGGCAAAGATGGCATACGGGGGATTAAGGTGCTGCGGAACGGGCCTGTTCTCACGATGAGCTTTATTGCAGGTTTGGCGCAAGGCTTTGGCCAGGCATTCCAAAACGCACAGACGACGCAGACACCGAACCTGGCGGGAACGACCTCGACCACGGTCTCCCCGAGTAGTTCCCTCGCGTACGCTGGGTTTGGCGGGGCGAGTGTTGCGGCGCAAAACCTGTCGAACTATTACATTCAGTTGGCGAACCTCTATCACCCCATTATAGAACTCAATGCAGGTGCACAAGTGGATCTCGTGTTTACGCAGGGCTTTTCGACGAATCCGAATCAGACGAATAAAGCACCGAAGCCTTTGGGAGGAGATGATTCGAGAACGAATCCCTATGGCTTTGCGTCTCCACCCCAGACCCAAAGCTGGCAGATGCCACCCGGGCAGCAGGGCACGACTCCTGCTAATCCTTTGGCGAATTCTATCAACCCAGGACAATAAGGAGTCATTATGCGAATCAATAAAAGTAAATTCATGCTGATCATGGGAGCGTTAGGAGCGGTGTTGAGCGGCTGCGCACCGATGAACTCCAGCTTTGATTGTAACAAAGTGGGCGGTCTTGGCGCAGGCTGCGTTTCGCTGGATCAAGTGAATGATATGGCGAACAAGGGGCAATTTAATCAGAACACGCTCCCCATGCAAAACGGGGCCGGATCTTCTCAAAGCGCTGTAGTTGCAAATCCAGGCGGGACGAGCCCTTATCAACTCACGACCCCCTTCCCGGGCGCACCCGTTCGAGTGGGTGAAACCTCCGAGCGGGTCTGGATTGCAGCCTGGGTGGATACCGAAGGGCGCTATCACGAGCCGTCATACATTTATTTTGTTTCAACACCGGGCTATTGGGTAGGCTCTCCTGCCGCTGGCATTGCCTCGAACACGAATTAAGGACATCACCATGCTCGATAGTTTGATTTCAACCGCCCAGGAATGGTTTCAAAAGGGCAAGCCTGCCTCACAAAAGGTGATCAAAGTGGAAGAAGCGTCTTTTAGACCGCTATTGCCTTACTTTAGCTATGACGCGGACAATGGGATTTACATTAACCGCTCCACGATTGGCATTGCAGTTGAGGTCTTGGGTCACTTTGGTGCAAATCCTGAATCCTTAAAGAAGCTCCTCAACTATTTACAAAAGGTGCTTCCCGAGGGTCAGGATTGCACGATGCAGGCCGTGCGGTTTACGAGCCATGAAGTCTATGACCGGCTCTCTGAGATTGAAAAAGCCTCGAGCGTAAAGGGGGGCATGTATGAAGACTTAGCGCGGTATCACACGCGCTACATGGTCGCTGTGGCGAAGAAGGGAATTGATTCCCGAGGGGGCTATCCCATTAGCCTGTATCACACCCGGTGTTTTTACTTCATTGCGATGAAATTTAAAGAGAACACCCTCTCTGAAAAGATAGACTACTTAAAAGCGGTGAAGCGAGAAGCCTTAAATGATCGGGCGGTTGTGAGCCTTGATTTAGAGGGGTTCATGGGTTTGATGCAAAGCCTTTTAAATCCTTATCCTGGACGGGTTCAGGCAGAAAAGGCGGAGTACAGCACCTTGGAGTCGATTAGTAACCAACTCTGTAAATCAGAGTTTAGCCTAAAACAAGAGTATGAGCGCTTAAAGTTTAGTTTTTATGAAGACCCGAGCCACTATCCCAACAAGGTACACACGGAAGTGGTGACGATGGGAATTGAATCCTACCCAGACCGCTTTTACCTATGGAATATGCCGGAATGCTTTGCGAGCATTCGTAATCAGCACTTAGCCTTGAGTTGCCCCCATCTTTATACCGTAAGCTTTCAGTTCATGAAGAGCTTTGAGGCTAAAACGAAAGCCACACGTAAAGTCCATGGGGACGAAAAGAATGCGAAATCGTCGGGGTTTAGCAAGTATGTCCTGAACAAAAGACGAGAATATGAAGAGTGGACACAGTTGCAGACGCTCTTGAATCAAACGGACGTACCCTTGACCTTAGCGGAAGTCACGCAATCCTTGGTGCTGTTCACGAGTGCAAAAGACCGCCTACGGGATATTAAAAACGCCCAGGATAGCTTTAATGCCGCAGGGTTTAACATTGGGCCGAAAGACGGGGTTCACCTGTTTCAATACATGAATGCACTCCCCTTTATGGCAGGAGAGGGCTACTTCGAAGATGCTAAAAGATTGGGGCTACGGCGGACGATGACGAGCTTTAATGTCGCGAATCTCTTGCCGATTGTCCGGGACTGGCCCGGGTGCCGCGCGGGACTCACGATGCCGACACCGAGGAACCAGTTAGCCGCGCTCGATATCTTCAGTGAAGAGATGGGTATTGCGGATACGAACATGGTGATTGCAGCCTCGCCTGGTTCAGGCAAATCCTTTTTAATGCAGTCTATTTTAAAGGCCATATTAAGCCAGAAGGGAGGCAAAGCCTGGATCATTGACCGGGGGAATTCATATCAAAAAAGCTGCGAAATCCTGGGGGGAATTTACATTAACAAGGACTCTGACTGACGTCAATTAAAATTCCCTATTGCGTCGATTAAAATCCATTTTTTCTGTAACTCAAATTTATTTCATATCTACTCCTCCTTTTTTATGTAGCGCGTAATTCATTCTATAGCTTTCAGCATTCAGTTCCAGAATC
>JBMDXV010000016.1:0-27638 GCA_048594525.1 Gammaproteobacteria bacterium
TAATTGTAACACCAATTCTAACCAGCATAAATTTTATTGAAAAAATTTGCTTCAAGTTAGAAAGTTTTACCGCGCTGAATAGTTACAGTTTTTCTTTAAAAAGCGCCGGGAGGGTGTACTCTTTTAAAACCATTTTTAAAATTAAATTTAAATATTTGATAACCATGGTAAAGCAGAAGAAGAGCCCCATAAACCCGAGAGACATCAACAGCATAATGGTGGCCCAGCCGGGTACCGTATTTTTTATAAAATAAACGGTTATCGTATAGAGAAGGCTGCAAATCGATAATCCTGCAAAAAGAAAAGTAAAAAACAGCGTGGCCTTTTTACCGATATCCGTAAAGAGGAGCAAAAGATCCGTTGCAAAATCTATGGAATGTTTGGGTGAATAGCCTTTAAATTGAGCTGTCGGAGTATATTCAAGATAAGCATACTGGAGCCCAGAATTGCAATAAGCCCATTTACGATAATGAATGATTTCGTGCAAATTATTGATTCTGTTGATCGCCCTGCGCGAAAAAAGATGAAATCGCGTGTGGGTTAAATCTATTTTTTTATCAAAAGAGCGATTGAGTAAGCGATAAAATACCTTTGAGAAAAAACCTGAGGAATGCTTAGGCTTAACCAAGACAATATCTTTTCCGGTGAGACACGCCTGATACGCTTCAAATAATAGGTCTACAGGATAGTCAAAGAGGGTGTCTTCACATTCCATAACAAAATCACCGATACTGGCTTCGATTCCTGCTAAAACAGCTTGCTCAGAAGAAGTAGGTGCCGCTAACGATAAAAGGTGTACAGGGCGGCCGGGTTTATTTTTAAAGAACGCGCTGACTTCCTTTGTTTTTGAGAGAGGCGCATTGTTGCTCACAAAAATATACTCGAAGTAATCAAAGTGGCGTTCGAGAAAAGCATCTATTTCTGTGAGAAATAAACGAACATCCTGCTTAGAAGAAGTCAATTGAATCACTAAAGAAAAATAATTTTGTTCTTTTAAAAATGTCATCCCAACACCTCATCTAGATCATATATCGTGTTAATTTTTCCGGAAAATATTGAGATTAAATCAGGAGACTCAGTATGCTTTTTGATAAGTGTGGGACGGGCATCATTGACCTCTGAACTTTTTAAAATAGCTTTCATCGAAAAAAGAGAATGATCGTAAAATATTTCAATATCTTCTTGCAAATATTTCCGTGCAAGGGTAGACATCTCTTTGAACGCACTGCCGGGTCGATTAGGACAAAAATGACAGTTGTTCAGCGACGTGGGCGAACACTCTACTTGGGGAGATTGACAGCTAAACGTAGGCAAGGCCTCATAACTTGTGGCGTGAGGCGTATATTCAACGGCCGTTAAAGAGTGAAATCCTGATTTTCCAAAAGGCATCAACGAAAAGAAAGCACCATCCATGACCGTGAGACCAATGTTTTGGAGCTTTGGACTCACGCGACAGAGCGCGACTTCACAGAGTTCATATTTCATTTCAATCAATTCCTGACCCAGCAATGTTAATATTTGATTAACACTGGCATAGGTCGCGTTAATCAAGCCTCTTGTTTCAAAACTTCCTTGGTTTGTTGTGAGCTTAAAAGTTTTATTTTTTATACATTCTGAGAGTTCGCTAGTTCTCGTATCGAATTTGATTTCACAACGGGAAAAAGTCTTTAATTGACACATCAATTCTTCGGCAATGCGGTTTGCGTCAAAGGTATATTCCTGTGTAGAAAAGGCGCCGTCACACAGATGGGGCTTGAAAAATAATTCAGAATCAACGGGCTCACACGGAATCTCTGCTTTTTTACAAAAACTTTGAAACTGCTTGGCATTCGTCCAGGAAAAATATTTTGACGTGGCATAAATCTTTTGGAAGTCTTTTAAGATTGCATATTCAAATTCTTCGATAAAGCGATTAAAATAGTGAATGGATTTGAGGGCGGTAGAATAACTTCTGGGATAATGATAGCCGTAGTGGACGCGCGCTTGATTAATCCAGCTCGCCCGTAAAAAAGGCTGAGGATCATATTCTAAAACCAGCACGCGCTCCCCCTTTTTAGCACAGAGCAAAGCGGCATACAGGCCATATAAGCCTGCACCTAAAATCACTTTATCGTAAATCATCATCGCGTCTTCGGATCATATTGATGACATAAAACTTTGAAGAGAATTTTCATCAGTGCCCCATTTCCCTTGATAAAACTAATTTTTGTGGGGGTTTTCCCCTGAGCAGGATAAGTACGAGCGACAGGTGTTTCCACCGTTTTAAAGCCTAGGCGGGGCGCCCTGGCCGATAAATATGCCAAAAGTTCATACGTCTTAAACACGTTGCGGAAGGGCATAACGCGCTTGTCCAGGAGAAATTTTCTGGAATAAGCACGATAGCCGTTGGTGGTATCGGTATACCGAAATCCTGCAGCATATGAAATGAGGGGGATATGAACGAGCTTCACGGCAAGATGGCGGATTTTTGGCGTGTTGATTGCAGCGCCTCCCGGTAAAAAACGCGACCCTTGTACAAAATCATAACCGGACTTGAGTAAGTCAATGAAGCGCGGAATATCTTCAATGCTGTCTTTGTTGTTCCCGTCAACAGTCACAATGCCTTCATACTGTCTTTCATAAAGCGCATAGGAATAACCCATCCTCAGTTGCGCGCTTAATTTGCCTTCTGATTTTTTGGTCAGTAACACAGACACATTCATGCGCTTTAAAAAATCCGGGTCCAAAGACTGATCCTGACTACCGCCGTCGCAGAGGAGGATATCTGCAATCTCTGAAATTTTTGCGGCCTGCATTCTCTCTAATTGACGGCGAATTCTCTCGCCCTCATTGATGACGGGAATACAAATACAATAAGGGTGTTTTGGGGCAGAAAATTCCGCTATGGTGTAATCAGGGACTTCAAGTTGCATCCGCGGCCTCGCTTAAAAAATGTAAACATTCAGATAAGAGGGGGAGGGTTTTTTCGGGAGGACGCGCCATTTCAATGGAAAGATACCCCGCATAGCCTGCTTTTTTTAAAATTCGGACAAGCTTTTCATAATGCGCCTTATCCTCCTCTTTTTCAATAATGGGATTTAAAAAAGGAGCACTGATATGCACATGAAGGCACTCATCCAACCAACTGAGAATGGCCTCGGGCGGCTCCGCATTCAAAAGCATGGTGCCCGCGTCGCAGATCATTTTGAATCCGGGCGAGCGACAGCTTTTCACAAAATCATAGGTTTCCTGTGTGGTCGTCATAAAATTTGTGCCATATTCAGCGGGATTCGGCTCCAGGCAAAGACAAACCTCGTGAGCCGCTGCAAACTCCCCGAGTTCAGTAAAAAAATCAGTCGCAATCATGCGATCGCGTAAGGGATTATGACTCACGCGATTTTTAGGGTTCCCGAAAACCAGAACCGGGCAGCTGAGCGCCTCTGCAAACACAATGGCTTGCTTTAAGTAAGCTTTTAAGGCTTCTCTCGCAGGCTCATCCGCAAATAAATACAAGCCCGAAGTTCCAAACAATAAGGACTGCATACTGACGATTGAAAACCCATACGTTGTTAAAAGCTGATTTTTAAATTGTACTGCGGCTTTCAGTTGAGTATAAGGCGAGACCGGAAAAAGACGGGTCGGCGCAATTTCGAGCCCCGTATATCCTAATTTTTGCAGAATGGCGTAGACGGCTTCGTCTTCTTCTTGCAGCCAGGCGATGTTCGAAATGGAAAGCTTCATTGACGTGCCCTCACCGCTTCATTCATAAATTGTGCAATCCACGCAAGGAGATCCGTTTTGCTGTATAAGTAGCCCTCTTGCCCACCGAGCTGTTCGGCATAAATGGATTTCATGTCATACAAGAGTGGTTTTTTGTCAGCAAGCCTATTCGAAAAATCCTGCCCTGTGAGGGCGCGAACCAATTCTCTTGCTTCGATGGGCGGAACGGCCAGGTTCAAAAGCGGGAAATTCGCCTGCAATGCGCGTTCGATATCCTGCCAGAGTCGTTTTAAAGGATAAAACTGAAACACACTGCGGGAATCTGTAAACATTAAACTTGAGATATGGCTGCGTTCAAACAAAGCAATTAATTTTGATTGGATGTCGAAATTCATGGGTTGTAAGCGATAGTGGCCGAGACTGTCTTTCTGATAGGCTTCGCTAATGAAATCGATTTCAGTTTTTGAGTAAAGGTTCACAATGTGTTGCCATAAGCTCGGTGTGATCATGGCAGGTAAAGGATGCAGGAGATCATAAACCAAGTTCTTTTTTAAAAAAGGCCCAAACAGTCCCGGAAGGCGCAGAATGAGCGCATGCGCAAAGTGTTCTTTGACCCAGGTTTCCAGATAGTAGCGATTTTTGCCGTAAGGTTCTTGTTGATCAGGATCAGGCAGATCACGCTCCGTCACATTTTGCGGGTCAGAGTAGACATCAACCGTCGAAATTAAAACGAATTGTTTTGCCTCAACTTGCTCAAGATGGGAGATAAGCTTTTTTATCTCCGCAAGGTCCTCCTCAGGCTGTTGATTGGCAAGCCACTTCACTGCGCGAACTCCCGCACACACGATGAGGTCATGCGTCGTATGTGCAATGTCCTGAATATTTTTCGAGTTATAACAGGCTTGAAATGCCGTCTGCTCCATTAGATTTGATCCCACAAAACCGGTATGCCCGATCAATGTTTTTTTCATAAAAAAATTGTACTATTTATGTAAAGCATGTATCTTAACATAAAATGAGGCTTGCGATAGAATCCCGCAGCTTTCAAAAAATAACGGAGCATATCCTTGATTTATCCTTTTTACCGTCAGCGCAACCTGGTTTTTTTATATGTCCTGATTGCGGTGATCACCCTTATTTTTAAAGGGACTCCTCTTTTTTCGTTTAACAGCATTGAAACCTATGAACAGTGGGTCAATCTCACAAACCAAATGTTCTATGGCCATCAAGATTTTCTATTTTCCTATGGCCCTTTATTCTGGCTTGTTGGCGGAGCATCAGTGGCATATAGCCCGTTGGTTTTCTTCTGTTCTTTATTCTTTACGCTATTTTATTTCGGGTGCTTTTGGGTCATTTTTTTAAGCCTGTCCCTTCAGCATAGAGCCTTGTTATTTTTCACATTGATTTGTGTGTTATATGTGCGCGGTCTCTTTTTTATGAACCTCTTTCCGCTCCTCCCTGTTTTTATTGTTTATTTTTTTGAGTTTAAACCTCAACCAAAGCAGGAATGGTTGAATCGTAGTGCGCTGTTAATAGGGTTTGGATTTTATTCTGCTCTCCTTTTTTATATTCGTTTTTATGAAGGCGTCATTGCCCTTCTGACGTTTGGCAGTTATCTCACCTGTTTGGCTTGTGAGCGGCTGCGGTTTAAAGGGATTGTCCTTTATCTTGCTGCCTTGGTTTTATTTTATGGCGCATTGGGCATTCTAATTTTTCATAACTTTAGCGCTGTTTTTCAATATTTCTTTTTGAATAGCCAATTGAGTTTTGGAAACTCAATCGAAATGCCCGAAGCCGATCCAACAACTAACAGTATGTGGCTGTATGTGGCTTTAATTTTTATTATTCAAAATTTTATTTTTAGGAAAAATATAAGATTATTGGTCATGATTGATGTGCTTTTTCTTTTCTTCATGAAATTAGGCTTTTCTCGTATCGATCACTATTATATTGATTTTATTATCCCTATGGCTTTTATTTTGTTCGCTATGACCCTTACACAAAAGCGGGTAGGACGATGGTCTTATCTCCTGGTAACCGGTTTGCTGATGCTTATTCTCTACAGCGGACTTTTTAACAAAAAAATTATAGAAACCATGCAAGATGTTTCTCAACGCCTACCCATTTCGCATGTTCATGCTGGATATCTTCTTATCCCCATTGTATTCATCTTATTTGCTATCGCACTGATACGAAAACGTTTAGGAAAGTGGTTTTATCTCCTGATAATCGGTATGCTAATCCTTGTTTTGTATAGCGCACCTGTTCATAAAAATATCATAAAACTTGGGCAAGGTGTTTTTCAAGAATCCCAGCCTATTTCTGAGGGACTTGTTTGGCATCATTCTTATTGGGAGCAGATGGAAAACCTTTATCGTGCTTATCAATTAAACCCGCAAATTGTAAATCGGATTGGCTCCGAGCCCGTGGACGTCTATCCCTTTGCAAATGAATATATTTTTGCAAATGGCTTTAACTATCATTACCGACCTTTATTCCAAAGTTATATGACTTTAACCCCTAAATTAGATGCTCAAAACGCTGATTTTTTAGAGGGTGTCTCGCGCCCCAAATTTATCCTGTGGCACGGCGCCGTGTGGAGCAATAATCAAAATGGTTTTGAGGAGAGCGCTTTTAGTGATGTAGATAACCGTTATGAGCTCAATCTTGATCCTTTAACGGTGGAGGCGATTTTCAATAATTACCATGTCGTTGACAAGACCTTTGGATATCACAACACGCCTATTCTGGTTTTGGAGAAAAATCAAGCGATCAGCCAGGAAAAAATGAAGCCTCTTTTTGTTCAGGATATGACGTTTGGCCAATGGATCAATGTGCCCCAAGATACAGGTTCTCTAGGGGTGATCAAATTAATTCCGAATTTTCAGTTTACGGTATGGGGTCACTTGAAAAATACTTTATTGAGAGGAAATATTGTGAATGTTCACTATCAGTTAAAAGATGGCTCGGAAAAAATATACCGTCTCAATATCCTGAATTCAGTAAGCGGCGTGTGGATTTCACCGTATTATGACAATTTGAATTTTACCCCGGAAACGGTTGAAAAAGTGATGTTTACCGTGGATGCACCCCATTACTTTAAAAGCCATTTTCAGGGGAAATGGATGTTATTCGATCTAAACTTGAGCGCTTTAACAGCGTCATCGTAACACTTGACAACACAGAGCCTCGCAGGGATGATGGCAAAAATCGATTACTTTTTCGTAGGATAGCCCGGGCCCAGTATGAGTCAGATTTTAACTATTTTAACGTCTATCTATGGCCAGGATGCCGATTCCATTTTGCAGAAGGTGATCAAGCACCTTAATCTGTCAGCGCTTGATGCCGTGAAGGCCAGACCAGGGGGCAACTGGCATAAATTTATGGAGCTATATTGTGTCTATCCTGACGGCATTCAGGAAGATGCGACAGCCGTTCCTTTGCAGAACTTAAAGCGCCACCTGACAAAAGTGAAAGCCCTGGGTTGTAACGCGGTACATATTTTACCTTTTTTAGCCTCTCCCATGGTGGATTATGGTTTTGACGTGAGTGACTATTATGCAATTCGCGCCAATCTCGGTACCCTTGAAGACTTGCAAGACTTGATCAACGAAGCAAATCGCCTGGACTTGAACCTGGTCATGGACATGGTGCTCAATCATGTTTCAGATCAACACGCCTGGTTTAAGAAAGCGGAAGCTGGAGATGAACGCTATCGGCATTTTTTTATCCACACACAGGATGCTCCGCGCTTTATTCGAAAATATACTAAGAATAATGCTATCTGGGCAGAGTATGAAGCGGGAGGACAAATTTTTACCGCAAATATTATTTTTCCTGAGCATACCGGGCCCATCCCGCATTGGCGTCAAGGAAAAGATGGCTATTGGTATTATCATACTTTTTATCCCTCCCAGCTCGATTTAAATTGGTTTAATCCTGAGCTTTTTCTGGAGCTGGCAAAACTGCTCGTCTATTGGGCCAAGTATGGCTTTAGCTTTCGTTTTGATGCCGTACATTTTATTGGGCTTGGCCCCTATAAGGCTTTTAATAAAGAAAACAAAAATGCGCATGCCCTCCTTACCGTATTGAAAACCATTGTGAACCAGGTGAACCCTCACTCTGTCTTTATTGTAGAAGCCGCTGAACCCATTGAAAAAGTCCTCCCTTATTTTGGAACGGAAGAAAACGGCCGGGCCGACATGGCCTATAATTTTTATGTATGCAATGAAGTCTGGGCAGCGCTGGCTAGTCATCGTGTAGAGTATATCTGGCGAGGCTTATCGCGATCGCTTATGATTCCTCTTCATGGGGAATGGCTTTATTTTTTAAGAAATCATGATGAACTCAGCCTCGATTACCTGGATGAGGAACAACATCAGTTGGTTAATGCAGCCATTGGAAAAGAAGGCGTTGATTTTAGAGAGGGTTGCGGCATTTCTGGCCGGACCTGCTCCCTGCTCGGAGGGGATATTAATCGTATGCTAATGGCCTACTTTTTAATCGCATCTTTCCCGGGCGGCATGATGATTCCCTATGGAGATGAAATTGCCAAACAAAATATTGCGCTTGCGGACTTGCCCGCTCGACTGCGTAAAGATACGCGTAATATTAACCGCGGTGTAGTGGACGCCTCAGCATATAAGACTCCGGCGGGTGCTGCATTTTTTGAAAAAATGGCAAAAATGATCAACCAGCGTCGTCTTCTCCGAGAATATATTTATCTCTCGCCTAAAAAGTTACCCGCTCCGGAAGGCGTGTTTGCGGCCTGTTATGCCAAAGAACAGAGTCAACTTGGAATATTCATTAACTTAAGCCCTTTGCCAAAGGTCATTCCGTTTGAGGCTGCTTTCAATAAAGTTATGGGCGACGTAAATGAAGCACATCTTAATGGAAAAGAAGTGTTCCTCGGCCCCTATGCAGGAATTTGGCTCATTTAACCGATAAAAGGACACGTCATGTTAAAAATAATTTTATCCTTCGGCATCAGTTTCTTTATTATTCAGGGATTTGCCTTGACGCCCGTTAGCCTAGCATTGGATTGGTATATTAACCCCGATCACGCACCGATTTTGGCCGCTGAGCAGCAGGGATACTTTAAACTAAATGGCTTAAACGTGAGCTTAATCGAACCAACGCAAACTTCCGAAGTACGGAATCTCGTCGCTGCACATCAAGCCACATTCGGCATTGATTATGAACCTGAAACTTTGATTGCCATCCATAAAGGCTTGCCCATTCAAATGGAGGGGAACTTAGTCCCAGTGCCTTTGAGCTGTATTGCCGTGCTTTCATCGAGCTCCATTCAGACATTGAAAGACTTGATGGGTAAGACGCTCGGATATTCAGGTGACCCCACAGAAAAAGAATTTTTAGAAGTAGAACTGCAACACGCAGGACTGAATCCCGACAAAGTAACCTTTTTGCCGATCCAGATGGACTTAACCCAAGCTTTGCTGTCTCACACAGTTGATGCGGTCAACGGCATGATGCGGAATGTTGAACCCATCATGCTTGCAAGCCGCGGGATCAAGACGCGCTTGTTTTATCCTGAGCAAAATGGTATTCCGCCTTACAGTGAGCTCGTCTTTATTGGGCATACTGGCACAGACCCTAAAATAACTGCTGCTTTTTTAAACGCCGTGGGAGAAGGCGCCGCTTATGTTAAAGCCCATCCCGAAACCTCATGGGAAAACGCTGCCCAGGCTTATCCAGGTTCGCTCGCCACGTCAAAACAGATTAGTACAGAAAATCAAGCCATCTGGCTTGCCAGTGTGCCTTATTTTACAACCGATCCTGCCTCCATCGATCAAAAAGCGGTTGCCACATTTAAAACCTTTTTGACTCATGCATCAATTCTCAACTAATCGCAAGGCAAAAATGATTCTTTCCATTATTATGGTTCATTATCGTACGCCTGAGCTTTTAATAGACTGTCTTCGAAGTATCGCGCATCAAGATTTTCGTTCACTTGAAGTCATTGTGATTGATAATGAAAACAGTCCGAGATTGCCGGAACAATGGGAAGCTTATCCTTTCTCTTTTAAATTTATTCAAAATACTGAAAATATTGGCTTTGGCCAAGCTGTCAATCAGGGCGCTGAACTTGCGAAAGGGGAGATACTGTTTTTACTCAATCCGGACACGCTTCTTCTCACTCCAAATATATTGAGCGATCTCCTGAGCTTTCACCAAGCTCATCCGGAATTTGGCCTGATTGGCCCTCGGATTGCCGATCAAGCACATGGAACCTTGTTGCCTCGCCTGTCGTATCCCGGCTTAAAATATGTCAAAACGCCTTTATTTCAAAATCTACCGGGCCACATTGCCTGGCTCTTAGGCGCAGCAATGCTCATTCCAAAACCTTTTTTTGACAGGATAGGAGGATTTGATCCGGATTATTTTCTGTATGGAGAAGAGGTAGATTTATGTTTACGGCTTCGTCAAGCGGGTTTTGCGATAGGCTATTGTGAAGAAGTAGAGATTTCTCACGTAGGAGGAGCAAGTGAAAAAGCGACGCCTGAATATGATTATTGGCTGAAAAAACAATCAGGTCTTTATTTATTTTATGGTAAACATTATCCCGAATCTGTGAGACGTTTTCTGATTCGTCGAGATCTCCGGCGAGCACAGGTCAGATTAGCGCTCTTGTGGTTGCAAGCACCGTTTTATGACAAGCGCATTTTGCACAATAAACAGGGGCGAAATAAAGCCATCCGCGACGCAGCACGTCAAGCGATAACACTAAAGCCTTAAGCGCTCTCCCTATGTTAAAATCTTTGGCATTTTAAAAGCTGGAAAATGGATGCCGAATTTAATCTCGATTCAGGACCTTTCGAAAGAGGAGATCTTGGCCTATCTTGAGCTTGCTAAAAAGCTGAAGGACGCCACGCCTGCTCGCCTCTTGGAAGACAAGCTCATCACTTTTGCGTTCTTTGAACCCTCCACGCGTACCCGCCTTTCATTTGAAGCTGCGGCCATTCGGCTCGGAGCAAAGGTCATGGGATTTGCAGAGGCGGGTGGGACTTCCACAGCCAAAGGGGAATCGCTTTCTGATACCCTCAAAATCATCGGAGGCTACAGCGATGCGCTTATTCTGCGTCACCCTCAGGAAGGCGCTGCGCGCCTTGCCGTTTCGCTTGTGGACATCCCGGTCATCAATGCCGGGGATGGTGCAAATCAGCATCCTTCGCAAACGCTGCTTGATTTATTCACGCTGAAGGAAACCTTTGGCAAACTCGATGGCCTGCACCTTGCCCTGATGGGAGACTTAAAATATGGGCGTGTGATGCATTCACTTGTCGAAGCCGCATCTTTATTTGATATGCGTCTTTATTTTGTTGCGGCAGAGGGGTTGGGCCTTCCTCCTCATCTGACTGAACGCTTAAAAATGCGAGGCGTCAAATTTTCGTTTCATGCCGACGTGGCTGAAATTTTGCCTAAGCTCGATGTCTTATATCTCAGCCGTTTGCAGAAAGAGCGTTTTTCCGGACAACAAACCCGCTCCTATGCTGGTATTCACTTAAGTTTATTAAAAGAGGCGAAAGCCAGCCTCAAAATTATGCACGCGCTTCCCCGGCAAGAAGAGTTGCCCACGGACATTGACAGCACCCCTCACGCCCTTTATTTCGAGCAAGCCCGTTATGGCGTGGTAATGCGCCAGGCTATTTTGCTCACGCTCTTCAACCGTGCGCTTTAAGGAAGACGCTATGACTAAAAAAACTTTGATTATTGAAGCCATTCAACATGGCACGGTGATTGACCATATTCCAAGCGGTCAGGCCTTGCGAATTTTAGACCTCCTTAAAATCCGCGAGCATTCTCATGCCGTAACGCTCGGGCTTAACCTGGAAAGCAAACGCCTCGGCAAAAAAGACATCATCAAAATCACCGGGCGCGCCTTAACCGAATTAGAAGCCAGTAATATTGCGGTCTTTGCGCCCAAGGCGCGGATCAACATTATTCAAGACTATCACGTTGTTGAAAAAATGATGGCCCTCTTGCCCCGAGAACTCAAAACCATCCTCATCTGTCCCAACACCAATTGCGTGAGTAATAGTGAATCCATCCCTTCGCTGTTCCGCGTTGACGCTGTCCGGGGGGACATTCGTTTAAGCTGTCATTATTGTGAACGCACGTATGGCCGCTCCGACATTCAGGAGTATCGGACATGATCGAGACCCTAACGCGCCTGCCTGCGCTCATCGATCCGCATGTCCATTTTAGAACGCCTGGCGCACCGCATAAAGAAGATTGGATATCCGGCGCAAAAGCCGCCATCGCAGGAGGCGTCACCACGGTTTTTGATATGCCGAATACCAAGCCCGCTACGATTACCCATGCGCGCTTGCAGGAAAAAATAGCCCTCATCGACGCCCAACTGAAGGAAGCCGAAATTCCCCTTCACTACAGTTTATTTTTTGGCGCAGACAAAAACCACTTTGCTGAACTTTCAAGCCTTCCCGACCACACGCAAGGGGGAGGGCCGGTTGTAGGCGTTAAAGTATTCATGGGCAGCAGCACAGGCGACTTACTCATGGATGATGCAGCGAGCCTCGATGAACTTTTCAAACGCTGTGCTGAACGCGATCTTCTCGTCGCGATTCATGGGGAAGATGATGCGATGATTCGAGAGAGAATGCCACGCTATCAGACCGAATATTTTAGCTGTCACTCTGAGATTCGCGCGCCCATCGTTGCGGCAACCGCTATTGAAACCGCCATCGCACTCACCCGCAAGTATGGAACCCGCCTCTATGTTTTACATGTGGGCTCTCGCCTTGAAATTGAAGCCACACAAAAAGCCAAGGCGGAAGGTCTTCCCGTGTGGGTCGAAATTGCCCCGCACTATCTCTTTCTCGACACCATGTGTTATGCCCACTTAAAAGGCAAAGCGCAGATGAATCCTCCCGTCCGCTCTCCGCAAGATCGCGCTTATTTATGGGAAGCGATTGCCAAAGGTTTTGTCGATACCATCGGCTCAGATCACGCGCCGCATCTTCTCACCGAAAAAGAGCAGGCATACGGCCATTGCCCCTCCGGAGTGCCGGGCGTGCAGACGACCTTACCCTTATTGCTCAATGCCTATCACGAAGGAAAGATCACGCTCGAAAAGATTGTTGAATTAACCCATACCAATCCTAAAAAAATCTTCAATTTACCGGATCATGCCGACTTTGTCCTCGTGGATTTAAATTTAGAAAAAGTACTCACGCGGGAGATGCTCTACAGCAAAGCGGGTTGGTCTCCCTATGAAGGCATGAGGCTGAAGGGCTGGCCTGTTTATACAGTAATCGGTGGCCAGATTTTTGATGTGACGCAATTATAATTTTAATTTATTTTCAGGGAGCCCCCTATGACTCATCCCACCACCCAAAAACTCCGCACACTCATGGAAGCCAAACAAACCAATCTGTCTCTGTCTTTAGATGTGATAGATAAAAAAGAATTTCTCAAATGGGCCGAGGCGCTGGGGCCTTATATTTGCGTTTTGAAGTCGCATATCGATATGATTGAAGGCGTGGATGACGCGTTTATTCTCGAATTGCAAGCCATCGCACGGCGCCAGCATTTTCTCTTGTTTGAAGACCGCAAATTTGCTGACATCGGTGAGACCGTCAAGCATCAGTTTTCCAAGGGGGTGTTTCATATCCGAGATTGGGCCGACATCATCAATGCGCACGGCGTCGCGGGGCCGGGGATTATCGATAGCTTAAAAGGAGAAGCCCGTCCTGAAACAGGTCTCCTGCTTCTTGCCGAGATGAGCTCGAAAGGGAACCTCCTCACGCCCGAGGCAACGCAAACCATGGTCTCCTGGGCCGATCAACATCCTGATTTTGTGATGGGTTTTATTGCGCAGCGGCGCCTCCCGGCAAAGCATGACTTTATGGTACTGTCTCCGGGCGTCCATCTTGATCAAAGGGGGGACTCGCAAAATCAACAATATCGCACGCCGAAAGAAGCCATTCTTCGCGATGGCTGTGACATCATCATTGTAGGCCGATCGATCTATGGTGCACGAGATCCCTCCGCCGAAGCACTCCGCTATCGCAATGCAGGTTGGGAGGCGTATACCCTACAAAAAAGTGGTGCGAAGGGAGAGACTCGAACTCTCACGGGTTACCCCGCTGGAACCTAAATCCAGTGCGTCTACCAGTTTCGCCACCCTCGCAAAAGAAGGGTTAGCTTAACAAAGTGGCACGTTTTTTACAAGAAAAAAGAAATCATGTCGCGCATTTTAAAACACTATTTCATTTCTAAAGTTTCACGCGTCAAAGTCTACAACCGACGTGTTTTAATTGGATGATCATCTTTTCTCGATTAAGCACACTGGCTACAAGGTCGAGCTTTTCTACGTGAGGCCAAGATTTAAGCCAGGTCATTTGGCGTTTGGCGTATTGGCGGGTTGCATATAAAATTTTGTCTCGCAACGCGTCAAGTGGAATCTCGCCTTCTAAATATTGCCAGACTTGACGATAGCCCACAGCGCGCATGGCAGGCAATTCGGCGTGAAGACTGTATTGATTGCGGAGTGCAATCACTTCCTCAATCAGGCCTTTTTTAAGCATTTCATCTACGCGTAATGCTATGCGTTCATGCAAAAGCGTGCGGTCTTCGGGGAAAAGTGCAAAGGGGATGAACGAAAAAAGTGCGGGCGCAGGATTCATATGATGAAATTCGCTTAAGGGTTTTCCAGTGAGATAAAACACTTCGAGTGCGCGCTGAATGCGCTGAGCATCTGTGGGCTTAATTTTAGCAGCGGCTATGGGATCAATTTCACCCAGTTTTTGGTGCAAGGCAGGCCAGCCTTCTGTCTGTGCCAGGCTTTCAATTTGTGTGCGAAGTGTTGCATCTTGCCGAGGTAAAGGAGCGAGACCGACTTGTAAGGCTTTGAAATAAAGCATGGTGCCGCCCACTAAGAGCGGAATTTTGCCGCGGGCATGGATCGCTTGAATGTGTTCTGTTGCTGCTTTTACAAACTGTCCTGCAGAATAATAGTCGGTGGGATCGATCAGATTAATCAGGTGATGCGGTGCTCGGGCTAGCTCGATGGGCGTGGGTTTGGCCGTGCCGATGTCCATATCCCGATAAACCAAGGCAGAGTCCACACTGATGATTTCAAAAGGCAACGTTTGGGCAAGGTCGATCGCCAGGGCAGTTTTACCGCTTGCCGTAGGGCCCATCAAAAAAACAGCGTGCGGCTTTGCACTCATCCGTAATACTTCACCCCAATTTCGATGCGGGGCCGATCATTTTTCATGCGCCACTTGTTCGCATCCCGGAGCGAATACACGCAGCCGCAATATTCCTGCTGATAAAAAGCTTCACGCTTTGAGAGTTCAATCATGCGTGCTGACCCTCCACCTTTTCGCCAGTTATACGTCCAGTACTGTAAACCTGGATATTTAGCTGCAGCACGGGTTCCGCAGTCATTGATTTGATCCATGTCTTTCCAACGGGAAATTCCGAGCGAACTTGAGATCACATCAAACCCATGTTCATAGGCATATAAAGCAGTGCGATCAAAGCGCATATCAAAACACATCGTGCAGCGAATGCCACGCTCCGGTTCCCATTCCATCCCGCGGGCGCGTTTAAACCATTCATCGCGGTCATAATCCGCATCAATAAACGGCACATGATGCTTGTCTGCAAAGCGTTTGTTTTCATTTTTGCGTAATTCATATTCTTTTAAGGGATGAATATTGGGGTTATAGAAGAAAATCGTATAAGGAATACCCGACTGAACCAGGCGCTCCATCACATCGCCGGAACAGGGTGCACAGCAGGAGTGGAGCAGCAGGTTTTGTCCGCCGTTCTCTAAACTTAAACATTCGTGCTGGGAAGTCGAAGCGTTCATAAAAAGCCCTTTACAAAAAACCTATTTTACCCTGCTGTCATTCATTTGCAAAATTTCTACAAAGTCAAGGAGAAACGGATAATAACCTTTTTAATCTCTTTGATAGGATGAACCATCTCTTCAATTTTAGCTTGCCAATAAGGTGCGGGGTTTTTTCCTAAAACACTGAGCGGCAAAATCACTTGCATCTCAATGTATTCCCTGAAGTAAAAGAGATCGATGATTTCATGGTGATCGGGCAAGAGCGGCCGCAAAGCAGGGAGGAAAAAGGCTTCAATCGCACGGCGATCTGGCATCAGTCGATCGGGGACTTTTTCGGGATGATCTTCGGTATCAATATGAATGGTCATATCCTCAATCTCACCAAATTGTTGCTTGAGGTGATAATGAACCGTTTCTGCAATATAGTGGCCTTCCGAAGCGCTGGCATAGGGTGCAATCAAGATATGAACATCGAGAAAAATCCGATCGCGCATTTTACGTGTTCGTAATTGATGCATTTGCCGTACGCCGGATAGATTTAAAATAACCGCCTCGAAGGCTTTGATTTGTTCAGCGGAAACGCCGCGATCGGTCAGTTCTTCTACCGCATGCCAGGTGAGCTCCAGCCCAATTTTAACAATAAAGCCCGCAACCAAAACAGTTGCAATCGCGTCTGCAAAATGGAGTCCGGCCATCGCGCCTAAAATGCCGAATACCACGACGAGCGATGTGAGAGAATCCGCACGGCTATGATAAGCGTTTGCGCGCAAGAGCGAAGACTGAACGCGTTTGGCGATGATCATCGAATAGCGAAACACACATTCATTTAAAACTATCGAAAGGATGGCCATGATCAAGGTGATAGGCTGAGGGACCATCCATTCCCGATTGAGGAGATGCACAACCGCATCCCATGCAATGCCCACAGCTGTGCCTAAAAGAAACAATCCTAAAATGAAACTGCCGATGGTTTCAAAACGTCCATGTCCATAGGGATGTTCAAAGTCAGGCGGCGCACGCCCTATTTTGCTTGCGATCCAGACGAGTGCATTGCTTAATAAATCAGCCAGCGAATGAATCCCATCTGCAAATAAGGCAGACGAATGTCCTACCGTCCCTACAACCATTTTTAATAAGGATTGGAAGGCGTTTACACCCGCGCTAATGAAATTAACACGCTTTACCGCTTGGTACCGCTCGTTTTGCATGAAGTCTTCTTGGAAGATTTTGCACTAGAATAACAGAAGTGAGCCTGGTTTTTCAAAAGGTCCTGTATACTGGCAGTTGAGTGAAGCAATCCGGTCTCCCCGACGACTAAATCCCTCTTATTACATAAACAAGGAAGTCCAATGAAAAAACAGTTAATTTATTTATGGAGGCGTTGTCGTAATTCCTTCGGTGCTCGCTATTCAAAATATTCCTAAGGATTTTTCGAAGACATGCGCCCTATATTTTAGTTTTTGCAGCCGTGCTGATTTTAATTGGCGCTTACTTAATGATGCGCTTGAAGGGGCCTGCAACACGGCTTTTCCTGAAGCCAATTAAAGCCCCCAATTTTCTTGCATCACCGCATAGACTTGTTCCGGTGTAATTTTCAGCATACACTCACAAGGCTCTCCTTTGCGCGAGGAACCACACGTCGGTGCTTCAATATTAATGGCATTTTTGCCGAGCGCTCCCCAACGCGCGACATTGAGATCCGGTTGCGCGGGAAAGAGACCGATGACTGGCTTCCCAAGCGCTGCGGAAAGATGAAGTGGGCCTGTGCTTCCCACAACCACGCCATCGACCAGGCTTAAAAAATCCGTGAATTCACTGAGGGTTAAATCTCCAAACACCCCGGTTGCATTTGGATGATGGCTTAAAAGATCGGCATATTTTTCTTTTTCCTTTGCGCTGCCTGTTACAAATACTTTAACGTGCGGAGGCACCAGGCGCATTAAGGCTGCAAAAGAGTCTTTTGGCCATTCTTGCGTATTGCCATTTGTGCCGGGATGCAGAACGAGGTTAAACGTTTGAGGATCAATCAAAGCCCGCGCTTTTTCACAAGCCACAAAGGACTTGAGTCGAATGAGACTGGGCAATTCCTCACGCGTCACAAGATGGGGCAGATGTAAGCCTTTAAAAAACTGCAAGCAAAGCTGCACTTGGTGAAGGGGGGAGCGTTTACGCTTGATGCGCCAGATCATTCGGTTCGCATGATAAAGATAATACGTCCGATAAAGGTGTCCGACTCGAATCGGAATCTCTGCTTTCGCGGCCCAACGTGTCTGCTCTTGATTGGGATAAGAGGGGATAAACACGTCACACTGCAATGATTTTAAATACGTTACGCGTTCCTTTTCACTTTTTTCATGAAGAGACTCAATGGCCAAGAAATAATCCACATCGGCACAACGCCTAACAATATCTTCCGTATAGTGACGCGCCAACAGGGTGATGGTGCAATCCGGAAAATATTCTTTCAATTTTGCCGCCATGGGAAAGGTTAAAATGACATCGCCAATATTATCTGTGCGGGGAATGAGGAAATGCATTACTTGCTCATCGTAAAAAATGAGATGAAATTTCTCAGAAATGCTCGGGCTTGTCAATTGGAAATTAACACAGTATTTTAACCCCTTCCACACTCTAAAGGAAAAACAAAATGACTCTCTCTAATAGCAAATGGCGCTTTATTTTAAGGTTAGATCAAATTTTAGTTGCATGCATTCCCCTTGTCATGGGTTGGCTTGCCCTCTTGAACGACGCAACCAGCATCAGTAGTAGCGTGAAATCGGTTGTGGGCCCGCTTGTCACCATGCAAGGAGAAAATGCGCAAACCTGGCGCGCGCTTCCCGCTTCTTTTGCGACGCCTGCTTATATTTTGATGTTTCTCGGAGAATTCTTGGTCGGGGTTTTGGCTTTAATCGGCATCTTCATTATGCTGAAAAACATTATGAAAGATCACGCACATTTTGAAAAAGGCAAGCGCTGGCTTTATCTCGCCTGCGGCTGGGGAATCATCGTCTGGGGGCTCTTCTTTTTTGAGGTGGGCGGAGACTGGTTTTTGTCTTGGCAAAATGCAAGCTTAGGCGGCTTTCAACAAGGCGGCTTAAACTATGCCTTAGAAATTCTCATGGCGTTTATCTATCTTAAACTCATGCAAAAGGAATAAATCATGCATTCTGATTTCATTACCCTCTTTCTCGCACAGGTTAATATCAGCATTTTGCCAGTTATTTTACTCCCCGTTACTGGCCTGTCCTGCTTGTTGTTTTATAACCGTTTAGGCGGAATTGTAGTGAGTATTCAAACGCTTGAGCGCGAACTCAGAATCGGGCTAAAACAGTCAGATACCAATCCCAAAAACAAGGAAGAACAAGCCGCTTTGTATGCAGCTTATCATGTCTTACTCAAGCGCTCTCATATGATTCGCATGGCCATCAAAATGTGCTTTATCGCGTTATTTCTCTTTGCGATTACGGCCCTCACCGTGATTGCAACGGTTCTCATTCCGACCGCGGTTTTAGTCACATTAGGTCTGTGGATGATCGGCGCATTGTGTTATGCCACAGCGATTGTCTATGCGTTTAAAGAAATCCAAAAGCCTGCTCTGCATACCCTTCACTTTCAAACCGAGCTCATTGAAAAATGGATGAACCCCCTTTAAATAAAACCCCGCTTGAATTCGCTCCGCTCGCTGCCTTGATGCGGCCGCAGGCTGTCGATGAAGTCGTCGGTCAACGTCATCTCCTGGGGCCGGGCAAGCCTTTACGCGCAGCGATTGAAAAAGGCCTGCTCCATTCCATGATCTTGTGGGGCCCACCGGGTACCGGTAAAACGACCCTGGCCTATCTCCTAGCGCGGCATGCTAACGCGGAAATGGAAAACCTCTCTGCAGTCTTATCCGGCGTGAAAGAGATTCGAGAAGTATTGCAGCGCGCCGCGTTTCGGCAGCATCAAGGTCAAGCAACCGTCTTGTTTGTAGATGAAATTCATCGCTTTAACAAATCTCAACAAGACGCTTTTTTGCCCGCTGTTGAAACAGGGCTGATTACCTTGATCGGTGCGACGACGGAGAATCCTTCGTTTTCCCTAAACAATGCACTTTTATCCCGCACGCGGGTATATGTCTTAAAAACCCTGGAAAAAGAAGATTTATCCTGCCTCTTGGAACGTGCTTTAAACTTGAAAAAAGTCCGTATGGATGACGAGGTAAAAGCGCTCTTAATAACCGCTGCCGACGGCGACGCTCGGCAAATGTTAAATATTTTAGAAATGGCGGCTGATTTAGCAGAAGAGGCGAAAATCCAAAGTGAGACCTTGCAAAGCGTGATGGGAATGAGCCTTCGACGGTTTGATAAGGGCGGCGACTATTTTTATGAGATGATTTCGGCGCTGCATAAATCCATGCGGGGCTCAGATCCGGACGCTTCACTTTACTGGTTGGCCCGCATGCTCGATGGGGGCGCTGACTCACTTTATATTGCAAGGCGTCTCATTCGGACGGCAACCGAAGATATCGGCACGGCTGATCCCCGCGCTCTAGAAATCACACTCAATGCCTGGCAGACGGTAGAACGCCTGGGCTCACCCGAAGGAGATTTAGCCTTGGCTGAGGCAGTGGTTTACCTGGCCGTTGCGGCTAAAAGCAACGCGATCTATGTGGCATTTAACGCCGCCATGAAAGCAGCCAAAGAACAGGGCTCCCTCCCTGTGCCGCCTTATCTCTGCAATGCACCGACAGCACTCCTCAAAAAAATTGGGAAATCAAAAGGCTATCGGTATGCACATAATGAGCCACATGCCTATTCTGCGGATGTACACTATTTTCCTGAAGTCATGCCAAAAGCAGAATATTACAAACCCTCAGATCGTGGGCTTGAAAAACAAATTCAAGAAAAACTTGCATTTTTGCGTAGCTTGAATACACATTAAGCGCAACTTTAAACTAGAGTACCTGACGCAAGGCCGCTACGAGTTTCTCCGCCATATCAAGCGTATGCAGGGCCGTCGGGGAAATCCGCAAGCGTTCTTGTCCGCGGCGTACGGTGGGATAATTGACCGCCTGAATATAAATTGCATGTTCATCAAGCAAGCGGTTTCCAATGCTTTGACACCTTGCTGAATCACCGATGAGAATAGGAATGATTTGTCCAGACGAAGATAAAAAGTGAACGCCTTGCTTTGAAAACGCTTCCTTTAAAAAATCGACAATCTGGAACAATTGCTTTTTTTCTTCTTCATGCGTAGAGAGATAATCCAGGGCAGCGAGCGCTGCTGCACAAATAGGGGGTGGAAGGGACACTGTAAAGATAAAGCCGTTTGAATGAAGGCGTATGCAATCAATCAAATCGTGATCGCCTGCAATGTAGCCCCCGAATAAGCCTAAGCCTTTGCTGAGTGTGCCCTGAATGATTGTGATTTTGTCTGCGATTTTTTCGCGCTCGCTGATCCCAGCGCCCGTTTTGCCGAAGACGCCGATGGCATGCACTTCGTCTAAAAAGGTCATCGCATGATAATGTTCAGCAAGCGCCAGGATTTCTTTGAGAGGGGCAATATCACCGCTCATGGAATAAATAGATTCGAAAACGATCATTTTCGGACGATCTCGCGGTAGGCTTTGGAGAATCCGCTCAAGGTCGGCGAGATCATTGTGTTTGAAAATCATCTTTTCCGTTTTCGCCTGGCGAATCCCTTCAATGATGGACATGTGGTTATCTGCATCGGAAATAAAAACGAGGTCCGGAATAATTTTGCTTAGGGTTGAAAGCGTGGCTTCGTTGGCAACATAGCCTGTATTGAAAAGAAGCGCAGCGTCTTGGGCATGCCAGGCGGCGAGCTTTTGCTCCAGCTCGATGTGGAGTGCATGTGTGCCGCCAATCGTCCGGGTGCCTCCTGATCCCACGCCATATTGCAAGGTGGCTCGGATCATGGCTTCTTTTAAAATCGGTTTTTGCGTCAACCCTAAATAATCGACACCACACCAAACCGTGACCGGGTTCGGGTAGCCTTGGATGTGTGTTAAAGGAAAGTCTTCTCCCCGATTTTGAACGCGCAATACCCGATAGCGATTTTCTTGATGAATCCGCTCAAGCGCCGCTTTAAAATAGGGGGAAGAATGGGCCAAAGTAAAGATCGGGATTAATGCAGGGTGAGCGGCGTTTTACGCGGATTTTACAAGTTTGTCAAGCCACTGCCCAAGGTAAAAAACGGGCACTGCTTCATTTAAAAATTCATTTTGTCAAGATTTTTTTGAATACACCTATTGTAGACGCTGAAAAAGCTGAATATACTACTATATATAGGGGGAAAATTTTCTCCAAACACAAGACGAAGAAATGAATTTTAATAAATTTATGATTTTAAAGGAGCAGCGTTATTATGGCGTCAAAAATGCCTGAAAGGCCGATTATTAGTGCCCTCGACATAGGGACATCAAAGGTCGCCGCGCTCATTGCCGAATTCAATGAAAATGGTCAAGTTCAAATATTGGGGATGGGCCTTGCCCCTTCTCGGGGCCTCAAAAAAGGGGTGATTGTCAATATTGAAAATACGATTCAAGCTATTCAAAAAGCAATTGAAGACGCGGAGACCGCAGCAAATCTTAAAGTGAAACAAGTGTGCGCGAGTATTGCAGGCGCGCATATTCAAAGTTTTAATTCAAATGGAGTCGTGGCGATTCGGGATCGTGAGGTCACCGGTTTCGACATCGAACGCGTGATTGATGCAGCAAAAGCGGTCGCTATTCCTGCGGATCAGCGTATTCTCCATATCCTGCCACAAGAGTTTATTATCGATAGTCAGGACGGGATTAAAGAACCCGTCGGTATGGCGGGCGTGCGTTTAGAAGCCAAAGTGCATTTGATTTCAGGCTCGATCAGTATTGCACAAAACGTGGTTAAATGTATTCAGCAATGCGGACTGGAGGTGTCAGACCTTGTCTTGCAGCAATTGGCATCGAGTTATGCCGTTCTCACCGAGGACGAAAAAGAACTCGGTGTGTGTGTCGTCGATATTGGCGGCGGTACGGCAGATTTAACCGTCTTTACGGAAGGCGCGATTCGGCACACGGCCTCGATTCCCATTGCGGGAAGCCAGGTGACAAGTGACATTGCGCATGCCTTACGGATTCCGACGCAATACGCGGAAGAAATTAAAATAGAACATGGCCTCGCCTTGGCAACGCTTGCGAAGGGAGACAGCATAGAAGTACGGGGAATGCTCGACCGACCCGGTCGGGTGATTTCAATCCAGTCGCTTGCGAGTGTGATTGAAGCCCGGTACGAAGAAATTTTTACCCTAATTTATGAAGAACTCGCTAAAGCCGGATTAGTTGAACATCTGGCGGCTGGCGTCGTTCTGACGGGAGGAGGCGCAAAGATTGAGGGCGCCCTCGAATTGGCTGAAGAAGTATTGAGGCTCCCCGTTCGTTTGGGGATCCCCAGTGGAATAGTCGGATTTGGCGAAACCTTACAAGACCCAATTTACGCGACGAGCGTGGGGCTTTTGGTTTACCTCGAACAACAACAAAAGGATTCATTTTTACCAGCACAAACCGAAACAGAAAGCCGTGGATTATTCGGCAAAGTAAAGGGCTGGTTTTCATCACAGTTTTAAGGAAAATATCATGTCATCGATTATGTTTGATGTAGCAGAAACACTGCTTGATAATGCAGTGATTAAAGTCATAGGAGTGGGCGGCGGCGGCAGTAATGCAGTGGAACACATGCTGACTCAGAGTATTGAAGGGGTTGAATTTTATTGTGCAAATACCGATGCGCAAGCGTTACGCAATTGTACTTCAAGAAATATCATTCAACTCGGCGCGCAGCTCACAAAGGGGCTCGGTGCAGGCGCGAATCCGGAAATCGGGAAACGGGCCGCGCAGGAAGATCGCGCGCGCTTGGAAGACGTGTTGAAAGGTACAGACATGCTTTTTATTACAGCAGGAATGGGCGGCGGCACGGGGACAGGTGCCGCGCCTGTGCTCGCAGAGCTGGCGCGCGAACTCGGTATTTTAACGGTTGCCGTCGTCACAAAGCCCTTCCCCTTTGAAGGTCGCCGCCGGATGCAAATTGCTGAAGTCGGCACCTCCGAACTCGCCGAGCGGGTGGATTCCCTCATTATCATCCCTAACGAAAAACTCTTAACCGTGCTCGGTAAAGGCGTCAGCCTACTGGATGCATTCAAAGCAGCGAATGGCGTATTGCAAGGAGCTGTTCAGGGTATTTCTGAACTCATTACTCGTCCGGGTTTAATCAACGTGGATTTTGCCGACGTCCGCACCGTGATGTCTGAAATGGGCATGGCCATGATGGGAACCGCAAGTGCCAAAGGAGAAAACCGGGCGCGAGAAGCAGCCGAAGCCGCAGTGGCAAGCCCCCTCCTCGAAGATATTTCACTCGCGGGTGCCAAAGGCGTGCTCGTTAACATTACCGCCGGGATGGATATGTCCATTGGCGAATTTGAAGAAGTAGGTGAAGTGATCAAGAGCTTTACCTCTGACCAGGCCACGGTGGTCGTCGGCACGGTCATCGACCCTGAAATGCGAGAAGACCTCAGGGTGACGATTGTGGTCACCGGCCTTGCGAATGCGATGAAAGAGCCCGTCAGTCGTGACTTTGCAACGGGCAGCCGATTTAGCGGCCGCGGATCACGTCCCGGTGCGCTGCACAATCTTGCTGCGGCAGGTCCTTGTGCACCGATGCCCAAACGAAATGAAAACCAGGATGGGGATTATTTGGATATCCCCGCATTTTTGCGACGTCAGCAAGTCTCTGAATAACGGAGGCCGCAATGACTACCCATGCAAAGCAGCATACGATTAAAAACATCGTCAGTGCCGAAGGCGTAGGACTGCATTCCGGAAAAAGAGCGGCGGTAAAAATTTGCCCTGCTCCCGTTCATACCGGTATTGTATTTAGGCGCACAGACTTGGACCCGGTCCTCGAAATTAAGCTCCAACCCGAAAAAATTAAGGAAACCCCCCTCTGCACCACCCTTGTGGATGGGAATTATTCGATTCAAACCATTGAACATCTTCTCTCTGCGCTCGCGGGTATGGAGATTGATAACCTCTATGTTGATTTAAGCGGAGATGAAATTCCGGTGATGGATGGCAGCAGTGCTCCTTTTATTTTTCTTATTGAATCTGCGGGGGTGGTTGAGCAGGAAGCCTCCCGCAGGATTTTGAAAATTAAAAAACAGATTCGCGTGACGGAAGAAGACAAATTCGTCGAATTCCTCCCTTGCTCACACTTTCGACTGGAAATTGATATTGACTTTCCACACCCTGTCATTAAAAAATCAACGCAATCCCTGCACTTTGATTTTTCCCCGATGGGATATTCTAAAGGAGTCTCCCGTGCGCGGACCTTTGGCATGGCCGCGCAGCTTGATGAGCTCCATAAGCAGGGTCTCGCTTTAGGTGCAAGCCTTGATAATGCAGTCGGCTTGTCTGACGAGGCAGTGATGAATCCGGAAGGTTTGCGCGTTGCCGATGAATTTGTCCGGCATAAGCTACTCGATGTGATTGGAGACCTGTACGTTTCAGGCCCCATTGAAGGATTGTATCGCGGATTTAAACCCAGCCATACCCTAAACAACCGCTTGCTCCGTGCGCTCTTTGCCGACAGCGAAGCCTGGGAGTGGGCTTAAATTGTCATGACAAAATAGGTGTTTATAATAAGGCAGAAACAAATGACCAGCCGTGTTACAACAGGATTTAATAAATCAGGCCAATCAGTTATCTTGCAAGAAGAAAGCTTAGAAACCTTTATCCCTTATCCTTTGTTTTCGGGATTTCAGTTGCAGAATTTATTTTATACAGAAGATAAACCACAAACTTTAAAAACCAGACATTTTGATAAGCCCTATGAAATTGATTTGCCGGAGGGTGCCTTGCGATTTTTAAAGGTACGCATGCCTACCAAAACAGAAATGATTACAGACCTTCAGAAAGCAGGTGCACCGATTCCCGAAGATTGGACGAAGTTCAATCTTCACAGTACGGATACCATTGATTATCTTTATATTCTGTCCGGTAAAGTGACGTGCATTATCGGCGAAATGCCCCTTCCTTTATCAGAAGGAGATTTTATTGCACAGTTCGGGCCCATGCATACGTGGATCAATGACCATTCTGAACCTTGCTATATGCTGTGCGTGATGGTGGGCCTGCAGGTCAGTGGAGAGCGAAAAAAACTGTCTGTTGAAAAATAAATTGAAATCCCCAGAGAACGCGTTAGAATAAGAAAATTTTTAGCAACAGGACAAAACGCGATGCAGAAACCCTCTATTCACACTCTTTTAAAAACAGGGACGCCTGGGGAGACCGTCCAGGTGACCGGATGGGTACGCAGCCGGCGAGATTCAAAGGCCGGGATTTCTTTCCTTGCCCTCAGTGACGGCTCCTGCCAGGCGACAATTCAGGTGGTGGCACCACAGTATCTTCCCAATTATGAATCTGAAATCTTAAAACTGACGAAGGATTGCGCCGTTTCTGTGCGAGGCCAACTCGTGGCCTCCCCCGGAGCGGGGCAACGGGTTGAAATTGCAGCAGAAGCGGTGGAGGTGGTTGGTTGGATTGAATATCCCGAAACGTATCCTGTTTCCCCAAAACGTCATACGATGGAACACCTCCGTGAGTTTGCCCACCTTCGGCCTCGAACCAATATCATCGCCGCCGTCTCACGTGTGCGGCATGTCGCAGCCCTTGCGATCCATGAATATTTATCGCAGGCGGGATGCATCTGGGTCAATACGCCCCTCATCACCGCGAGCGATTGTGAAGGCGCGGGGGAACTCTTCCGCGTCTCGACGCTTGATTTGATGAACCTGCCTAAAAAGGACGGGAAGATTGATTTTTCTCAGGATTTTTTTGGCAAAGAAGCCTATCTCACCGTCTCAGGCCAACTCAACGCCGAAGCCTATGCCTTGGCTTTGAGCAAAGTCTACACCTTTGGTCCGACGTTCCGGGCTGAAAATTCGAATACCAGTCGCCACCTCGCCGAGTTTTGGATGGTCGAACCGGAGATTGCCTTTGCAGCCCTTCAGGATAATGCGGACCTCGCAGAAGGCCTTTTAAAACACGTCATCACGGCCGTGCTGGATCAGCGTGCGGACGATATTGCCTTCTTCAACCAATGGGTCGAACCCGGCCTCCAGGGGCGCTTGGAGGCCGTGCTCCACTCCGGCTTTATCCGGATGGATTATACCGAGGCGGTGCGCTTACTCGAACGCTCTCAAAAGTCGTTTGAGTATCCCCTTGCCTGGGGGATTGATCTCCAATCGGAACATGAGCGTTATTTGTGTGAAGACCTCCTCAAAGGCCCGGTGATTTTAATGAACTACCCCAAAGGCATCAAGCCTTTTTACATGCGTGTGAATGACGACGACAAAACGGTTGCCGCGATGGATGTGCTCGTACCGGGAATCGGCGAACTCATTGGCGGAAGTCAGCGGGAAGAGCGTCTCAGCATCCTCGACGCCCGAATAACCGACCAGGGTATGTCTCTCGAACCTTACGCCTGGTATCGGGATTTACGCCGCTATGGCAGTGTGCCGCATGCTGGTTTTGGCTTAGGTTTTGAGCGCTTGCTCGGTTATTTGACGGGTGTCAGCAATGTGCGCGATCTCATTCCCTTCCCGCGCACCCCACGCAACGCAGAATTTTAAAAGGAGTATTTTTCATGGGCGAATTTGTTAATTTATTTGGAAGTACCATTTCACAATTTCAATTCATTCTAATGATTTTGATGGTCATTCTTCACGTCTTTATTGCCGCAGGCATCGCACGAGATGTCGGCCAATTGCAGAAAAGGCAGCTCGCCCCGCTCTTTCTTCCGGGCAGCGTTTGGGTGCTTGCAGGTTTGCTGTCAGGGCTTTTGGGATTGCTTGTCTATTGGCTGATTCACCATTCGAGTTTGTCGCGCTAAGCAATTTCCTTTTGCTTTCGAGACAGCGATATGCCATGGCGTTGTTGCATAACCCTCTGAGCAGAAACATTGGTTCATAATTTAAGCTACACGATAACTTTTGGGCATACCTATCCTGGTCATTTTATTTAACACCCCACAAGCAATCATCCCTTCTGTCTTTTGTCTGGATAGTT
>JBMDXV010000160.1:0-6909 GCA_048594525.1 Gammaproteobacteria bacterium
GCTCAGGCAAAAAATGAAAAATATGAATATAAATAAATCAACTTGTAAAATAATTAACCACTTTTGACTTTTGGATGAAAATGAGAGGAACTAATTTATTTTGGATTGCTATTTTGAAAATAATTTTGCAAGAGGCTCCCTGAAGACATTAACATGATATATCATTATATCTTTAATTTATTATTAATACATAATACACCAAATAATTATAAACTTCAACTAAATTAAAATGGATTGTAGAGAACAAATAAACTGGGTTCTGTCGCAAAAGCGATGAGTCTGCTAAAATGTGCTGACCAGAATGACAGGGGATTTTTCAAATATGCTCAAATTTTCGTGCGCTGGTATGTTGCTTACTCATTGAGTTATCGAGATATTGAAGAGTTAGCGCTTGAACGTGGATTGAAAGTAGATCATTCAACGGTTAATCGTTGGGTTATAGCCTATGCTTCAGGGTTGGAAGCGTCTTTCCGTTCAAAGTACAAACGCCAGACAGGCTTAAGCTGGCGTATGGATGAGACCCACATCAAAATGAAGGGGATATGGGTTTACCTGTATCGTGCTGTGGACAAAGCAGGAATTGATACAGTCAACCTCTTCCTTTTTGCTTTATTCCTAATGGGAATGCCCTATCAACACGTTGAAGTCAGACAGGTTAAATATCTCAATAACCTTGTGGAACAAGACCATCGCTTTATCAAAAAAATAACACAACCCATGCGAGGCTTTAAAGCCTTCCATTCCGCCAAGGCAACTTTAGCTGGAATTGAATTGCATCACATGTTCAGAAAAGGACAACATAAACAGTCTGCTAACTTATCCATCTTTGATCACTTCTATCAACTTGCAGCATAGTCTCGCCTGCAAAATGGGATCAGCTCGCCCATCATAAACTTTTGCGACAGAACCCCCTCACACACTTTAAGTTGACGGTACTCCGGATCATCTTTCACCTCCTTTAGGTGAACTTTAAATCCGGACAGTTTATTTAGTTCTTACTTAGGACATTCTATTTGTTTGCTGCAAACTATACTCTGATCCTTGCTTAAAAACCGATTGCTGCGTAAGATGAAGTTCTCTCATCAAAACGAATGGACGTATGCTACACTTTATTGAAGCACTATTACTCTTCTGGCTCAAAGCATTGGGCCTGATTGCCATTATTGCTTTGGGGATTGTTTTTATTTTGGGTTTTGCGGCGAAGCTTCGCGGCCGTCAACAAAAGGGGGTGCTCACAATTGAGAATGTAACGGCAGAGCTTGATCACCAAGAGCGAGCGCTGCATGCTGAGATTTTGCCGAAAAAAGAGTGGAAGGCGATGCGGAAAGCATCTAAAAAGGCGGAAAAAGCTAAAAAAGAGGCTTCTCCTCAAAGGCTATTTGTATTGGAGTTTAAAGGGGATATGCAGGCGCATGAGGCGGATAATCTTGCAGAAACGATTACCGCAACTTTGCAGATTGCAGGAGCGGAAGATCAGGTGCTAGTGAAACTCACGAGTCCGGGTGGGCTCGTGCAGGGCTACGGTTTTGCTGCGGCTGAACTTAATCGAATCCGGGTAGAGGGGCTCAAGTTAACGGTGGCTGTCGATCAGGTTGCAGCAAGTGGCGGATATTTGATGGCGGTGGTGGCCGATGAAATTATCGCGTCTCCCTTTGCGATTATCGGCTCGATTGGCGTCGTGGCGCAAATGCCGAATTTTCATCGCTTCCTCAAAGAGAAAGGCATTGATTTTGAACAAATCACCGCCGGAGATTACAAGCGTACGGTGACGGTGTTCGGTAAAAATACGCCGGGAGATCGCGCTAAACTCAAAGCGCAGCTTGAGGACATTCATGAGCAATTCAAAATTTTTATTGTGAAGTATCGCCCAGAGGTAGATCTCGCACAAATTGCAACCGGAGAATATTGGCTCGCTGAGCAGGCTTTGGCCTTGAAGCTTGTAGATAAACTGCAACTCAGCGACGAATTTATCCTGGCCGCGTATCGGGAAGGGTATCAGATTTATCAGCTAAAATACCTGCGCAAGAAAAGCTGGGGAGGGCGACTCGGCGGATTTTTAAGACAGGCGGGCTTTAATTTTTTGGCTGACGCCTCCCATATCCGCCCGACCCTGTAGTTTCGGCTTTAAGCGCGTCATGACTTTACCCATATCCTGTGGGCCTTGTGCTGCAGTTTGTTTGATGGCCTCATCGATCAAAGCATCGATTTCAGCCTCATTGAGTGCGGCGGGAAGATAGGCTTGGATGATGTCCATTTCAAATTTTTCCTGTTCTGCGAGATCATGGCGCGCTGCGGCTTCATATTGCTGGATGGAATCACGTCGCTGCTTGAGCATTTTATCGAGGATCACCAGGACTTCCGCATCTGAGACTTCCACGCGTTCGTCCACTTCCTTCTGCTTTATGGCAGCCGTAATGAGGCGAATGGTTTGGAGCTTGGCTTGAGCCCGGTCTCGCATCGCCTGTTTCATGTCTTCTGTAATGCGTGCTTTCAAGGTCATATGAATTTTCTTAAAATAGAGTGAAGCACTGTATTATAACGAGCGCGCTGGTATAATCAACCCGTTATTTTGGAGACCCTATGCACTTGCCTACAGAACTTGATCCTTTAAAAGCGGCAAAAGCCCAACAGATTCTGGAAGGCCATTTGTCGGCGAGCGCCTTTTCGCGCCTGACTGATTTTGATCAGGTGGACTATCGGTTTAACTGCTTTTTGACCGAGAAAGGAGAGCCCGTTGTTGAGCTTCGTTTCCGAACGAATTTTAAACTCACTTGCCAACGGTGTAATGAGACTATGAGGTATCCCCTTGATGAAACATTGATCCTTGAGGAAGATGCGGCCTTTGACCCCATGATGCTCTTGGAAGACGAGCTCATCCTCGCCTTACCGATGATCCCGATGCATAGTGAAAAAGATTGTTCTTTTTTTAAAAATCAGGCATACTGCGCGGTTCAAAAAGAACCTCAAACGTACAAACCCTTTGCTGGCTTAGGCAAAGTTATGAATTCGAAGGAGTAATCATGGCAGTTCAACAGAACAAAAAATCCCGTTCCCGTCGCGACATGCGTCGTGGTCAAGATCACGCAACCGTTCGTGCGGTGGCAATTGATTCTGCAACAGGTGAAACCCATTTGCGTCACCACGTCACGCCCAACGGGTTTTTTAAAGGTCGGCGCATTGTGGCTCAAAAATCTGAAGAATAACAAAAAGACTCGGTAATCATTATGATTACGATTGCAATTGATGCGATGGGCGGGGATAAAGGCCTTGCGGCCACCCTTCCGGGCGCACTGTTTGCACTCAAAAAACATGCAGACTTGCACCTGATTTTGGTGGGAAATGAACTTCAAATCAAGCAAGGTTTGCAGCGACTCAAAGCTTTGAACCATCCGCAAATCACAATCAAGCATGCGAGTGAAGTTGTAGAGATGGACGAATCCCCGGCCCTTGCCTTGCGCAATAAAAAAGATTCATCAATGCGGGTTGCGATTAATGCCGTCAAGGAAGGTGAGGCCAAAGCTTGCGTGAGTAGCGGGAACACTGGCGCCTTGATGGCCACGTCTCGCTTTGTCTTAAAAATGTTGCCGGGGATTGATCGCCCTGCGATTATTTATGGAATGCCCGGTTTGAATCCTAAAACCGGTGCGCGTGCTTTATCGTATATGCTCGACCTCGGGGCGAATGTAGACTGCACGGCCGAACATCTTTTTCAATTTGCGATCATGGGCTCGGTCTTTACACAGTTTGCGGGACATATTGCAAAGCCGCGTGTCGCGCTCCTCAATATCGGCGAGGAAGAAATGAAAGGCCTCGATGTGATTAAAGAGACGGCGAAGCGTCTGCACGATTGCCCTGAAGTCAACTATACAGGCTTTATTGAAGGCAATGATATTTTTTGGGATAAAGCCGACGTGATTGTTTGCGATGGGTTTGTAGGAAACGTTTCTTTAAAAACCATGGAAGGCGTCGCGAAGTTTGTCTCTTTCATTGTCAAAGAATCATTCAGCAGCAGTGTCTTATCAAAGTTTCTCGCGATATTTGCTTACCCTGTATTGAAAAAAATAAAAGCCAAGATGGACCCGCGTTATTACAATGGGGCAAGCCTCCTCGGTTTAAAAGGCATTGTCATTAAAAGCCACGGCGGGACGGATGCCCTTGGTTTTGCGACCGCAATCGGCATGGCGATTGAAGCCGTGAAGCAAGATATTCCAAGTAAAATTCATGACAAAATTGCCAAAATTCTAGGGAACCCGGATGAACGCTAAAATTGCAGGGGTAGGCTATTATCTGCCAAAACGCATCTTAAGCAATACAGAACTCTCGCAAATGGTGGACACCACAGATGAATGGATTCAGGAGCGCGTGGGGATTCAAGAGCGACGGATCGCATCGGCAGAAGAAACGAATGCCTTTATGGCGACGGAAGCTGCAAAAAGGGCGCTCGAACATGCAGGCGTTACTGCGGCGGATCTCGACCTCATTATTGTTGCAACCTCCACGCCAGATCAACTCATGCCGGGCGTAGCTTGCCAAGTTCAGCACAATCTTATGGCGACCTGTCCTGCTTTTGATTTAAATGCAGCTTGTAGCGGTTTTATTTACGGATTACACACGGCCAAACAATTCTTTGATGCGGGCAGCGTGAAGCATGTATTATTGATTGGCTCTGAACTCATGTCCCGCATTATGGATTGGACGGATCGTTCGACCTGCGTTTTATTTGGCGACGGGGCGGGCGCGGTGGTGTTAAGCAAAAGCGATTCGCCCGGCATTCTCGCTTCTCGCATCTTTGCGGATGGCTCTCAGCGGGATCTCCTTCATACTACGCCGCAGTTTCAGGAAGACCCTTTCAGTGGAACGTGCAAAGCCTCTCAACTCAAAATGGAGGGGAGTAAGGTTTTTCGGATGGCGGTAGAAAAACTCGGGACGGTTGTGGACGTCATTTTGAAAGAAGCAGGCTTAGTACAAAAAGATATTGACTGGCTTGTGCCGCATCAGGCCAATGCACGCATTATTGCTGCCACGGCGAAGAAACTGAATTTATCCATGGATAAAGTGGTATTAACCTTAGGCAAGCACGGGAATACCACGGCAGCTTCCATTCCCTTGGCGCTGGCGGATGCAGTGCTCACCGGTAAAATCGAGCGAGGAGATACGCTTCTCCTGGAAGCCTTTGGTGCGGGCTTTGTCTGGGGCGCCGCGATTGTGAAATTTTAATTGTATTGCTATTTCAGGAGAGGAGATGATCGCTTTTATTTTCCCCGGCCAGGGGTCCCAAAAATTGAATATGATTTCGCATTTTTATGCGGAGACGGTGATAAAAGATACTTTTGAAGAAGCAGCGGATGCGGTAGGCTTCGACGTATTATCGGTGATCACCACAGATGAAACACGCCTCAATCAGACTGAAATCACCCAGCCCGCGATTTTAGCGACCAGCATTGCGCTCTATCGGTTGTTTCAGTCCCGCTATCCTGGGCAGCGACCTGATCGTCTTGCCGGCCATAGCTTGGGCGAGTATTCAGCGCTTGTTGTGGCCGAAGTCTTGAGCTTTCAAGATGCGCTGAGGCTCGTGGCGACGCGAGGCCGTTTAATGCAAGCAGCTGTTCCCGAGGGAACGGGAGGCATGGCTGCCATTTTGGGGCTTACGGATGAGGGGGTTATTGCAGCTTGTAAAAAAGCAGCAGAAGGAGAAATCGTTTCTGCAGTCAATTTCAATTCCCCGGGTCAAGTGGTGATTGCAGGCCAAAAAGAGGCCGTGGCCCGAGCCGTTGAAGCATGCAAAATCGAAGGGGCAAAGCGTGCCTTACCTTTACCTGTTTCGGTGCCTTCCCATTGCGCTTTAATGATTGATGCGGCGGGGTTACTCGGGCAGCACTTTGAGTCTATTTCCTGGCATATGCCTAAGATTCCGATTGTCCATAATGTCGATGCGGCAAAGCATGAGACTGTCCCGGAAATTAAAGCAGCGTTAACGGCGCAGCTTTATCAACCTGTAAGATGGGTCGATTGTATTCATGCGCTTGCAGAAGCGGGAAATACTGCATTTGTGGAATGTGGCCCCGGTAAAGTATTGACCGGGCTTAACAAAAGAATCTTAGACGATGTTGTGAGCCTCAGCCTTGAAGATGAAGCGGGCTTTGATGCATTCAAGGCTCTCTGTCAATGACTTTTGTCAGAAACATTGATCTTGAAAAAGGAGCAGCCGCTTTATTAACCTTGGCGCTGTTTCTGCTTACTTTATGGCGTTTTGGCGCGAATCAATGTTTTGCGGTTGTCGCAGTCATGGTGGTGTTACATCGCCCTTGGCGTCAAGTCCTTTTTTCACGTGAGTGGTTAAAATCACCGCTGGTTATCATCACTTTAATTTTTATTCTATGGGCGCTCTTCAGCTTAACTTATACGGAAGCGCCAAATTTGAGCAAAGGTCTGGAAGGGGTTGGAACTTATGGTAAGCTTCTGTATCTTCTAGTTTTTCCTTTAGTGCTTTGTCAAGGAAAGTATCAGAGGTGGCTGGAGAATGGTCTCATCTATGGCGTGCTCATCAATGTCCTCTTGAGCACGCTCTATTATTATCATATGCCGGGCATCAGTCCTCTTCTTCAACCGCACATGTCGATGAATATTACCTTTACGGTGAATCCACTTCAAGTGATTTATGTGGTGATGATGGCCATCTGGATATTGGCGCTACGTCTCCTTCGGCAGCAATTTCGTTGGACCGATATTGTGAGCTTTATATTGTTGACCCTTTACCTCTGGTTAATTAACATGGAGCGTAGTGGTTATCTCTTATTCCTAGTATTGACTTTATTTTTATTGGGGCAAAGTTTTGGCAAAAAAGCGTTTTTAACAGGATGTGTGCTCCTGCCCTTGGTATTTCTCGGTTTATATGAAGCCATTCCAAAC
>JBMDXV010000161.1:0-2407 GCA_048594525.1 Gammaproteobacteria bacterium
CCAACTTTGAACAGTTTTCCAGTAAACTTTTAACGCATCTGCTATTTCAGTGAGCCTTTTGTTCGCCTGGATATGCGCCATTGCAATTAATCGCACTCTATTTTTACCATTAGTTTCTTTCTTTGCCATAGAAATAAAATAATAGGCCATAAAACCTTCAGGCAGTAATTTCGGTTTTGACATCGCTGATTCACTTTTATATGTGGAAACGTATTCTAATTAAACCTGGGTACATAATGCAATTGGTATAATACGCCTCACTTAAGTTGCGGTCGTGCTTGCTTTAATCCAATCCCGGGGCGGGAGGAAGTCTGTATATAGGTTTTCCTCTGGTGAGCCAGGCTCGGGATGCCAGTCATATCGCCATTTCACTAACGGCGGGAGAGACATCAGAATCGATTCCGCCCTGCCGCCTGATTGCAAGCCAAACAACGTCCCGCGATCATAGAGCAGGTTAAACTCAACATATCGTCCCCGGCGATAGGCTTGAAAGTCCCGTTCTCGCTTGCCGAAAGAATAATTCTTTCTTCTTTCTAAAATAGTGGCGTAGGCGGAGATATAAGCATCGGCCACTTTGCGTAAAAAGGTAAGCGCAGTTTTTTTATCCCATTCATGTTGATCATCAAAAAACAATCCGCCGATGCCGCGCGCTTCCTTACGATGCTTCAAGTAAAAATAGCGATCACACCCCATTTTAAATTCAGCGTACAAGTTTGTGCCAAAGGGATCACACGCACGCTTTGCCTCTTCATGCCAGAGGATGCAATCTTCTTTAAACCCATAATAAGGCGTGAGATCAAACCCCCCGCCCACCCAAGAATGGACAGGATGATCAAGTGGCTCAACCGTTAAAAGTCGCACATTAAAATGCGACGTTGGAACATAGGGATTGCGAGGATGCAGGACAGCCGAAACACCGACGGCTTTAAAAGGACAATCTTGCCATTCAGGGTGCCGGGCTGAAGCCGATTGAGGGAGGGCGGTGCCACTGACTTGAGAGAAGTTAATCCCTGCTTTTTCAATAACCTCTCCTCCCTCCAAGATCATTGAGAGACCCGTGCCCAGTGGAGACTCCCACGCATCGCGAAGGAATGTTGCCTGCGGCTCATGCGGGCTGAAGGCTTTGTAAATATCTGTTTGAATCGCTTTAAAAAATAGATCGTGTTGCATTGTATCCTCTCTTTCCACGGTATTATCTTTTAACTGACGGATGCATTGCAATGGGTTTCCTGAATAAAAAAACTGAGGACGAAAGAAATAAAAAAAGCGAGAGGAAGCAACAAAATCGCGAAGGAATATCCGTTATGGCCAGCCAAAAATCCAAACAAAGGTTGAGAGATGGCTCCGCCTAAAATGGAAATAATCGAAATCACAGAGGTGGCGGAACTGCTGATTCCGGGCGAGTTACTTTCAATTACCAGCGGAAATGCAATGACTTGTACACTGGTGATGAAGCCCAAAATAAAATAACAGAAGAGCAAAGGAATGAAATCGCTGGTTTTAAAAGAGAGGAGGCCCAGCATAAAAAGAAACGATACAAGCGCGCCATATTTCATGAGGACGGTTCGATTTTTTAAACGATCAGACCACATGCCAAGCAAGGGAGAGGCGATCATCGAACCCAAGAAAATCATGCTACAAATACTCGACGCTTCTAATTCCGGCACCTGATTGACGGCTCCTAAATAAGCAATACCCCAGACTGCGCCCAGCATAAAGAGGGACAGGTTCATGAGGCTCACATAAATTGCGCATAAGAGATTTTGCTTTTTAAAAAAGGCCAGCTTAAATCGAGCGAACACATTGGCGGCATTGATTTTTTGTGCGGCCTCATTCCATTTAAAATGAGGCGGATGATCTTTCACTACAAAGAAAGCGATCAAGGTAATGATCAAGCCCAACGCTGCAACACCGAGCAAGGTATCGCGCCAGCCGAGGTGCTGAATAAAGTAAGTGATTGGTGTTTGCGCAAGGGTGCCGCCTAAAATGCCGAGGCTGACCACAAGGCCCATGCCTTTTGCCATCTTATCCGCGCCGAGCCAATTCACAACAACCCGCACACAGCCCGCAAATTGAAAACCCGCGCCGACGGCCATCATCAGGCGTGAGAGCATCAGAGTGATGACGCCCTCTGCCTCGGCCATCAGGACGACGCCGAAGACGGCGAGTAAGAGGGCAAGGGTGGTTAACCAACGCGGCGAGAGGCGATCTAACATCAATCCCGCGGAAACCACGAGCAAGGCTTCGCCATAAAAAAATAAACTCGATACCCAACCGATCATCGCGGGAGAAAGCCCGAAATCCTGAGTGATGACGGGCTGAAGCGGATTTAAAATGCTGCTCCGGCCAAACGTATAAAAAAATCGCAGCGCGGCAAAGGCGATAATCCACATGATCAATATTCAGG
>JBMDXV010000162.1:0-2857 GCA_048594525.1 Gammaproteobacteria bacterium
GGAAAAGACTTTACGCCGCTCTTTTTAAAACAAAACCTCTATAACATTGCCTGGTTATCAGGAGGGGGTAGCGTTAATTTTCATGGAAGTTGGGATAACGACGCTGTGCAGGAATTAGAAGCTTATATTGATTTGAATAATGTAAATCTCGGACGCAGCAATTCAAGAAATGTAGTCTCTCCCACTTTTGATGAAACGGTGCAGTGGCGGGCACAAACAAACGGGGGCTGGACTCTCACTTTAAAGCCAGCAAGTGCAATCGGAGCCGCCACACCTGCCCTGATGACTGTTCTTTATAATCCTGAAGCGCCTCAAGCATGGAAAATGACCGCGCAGGACATGGATTTACAAATGATTGGTCAGTGGGTTCAGTTTTGGTTTTTGCCGGATTCTTATGTAGCAAAAGCTTGGAACAATTTTCATCCTAATGGGAATGTTTCTAATTTGAATATCAGTATCGGGAATGCGTCCGGCACCGTTCTTGCGGAAGCTAAAAACTTAGCGATTTCCCCTAATTCTATTTTTCCAGAAGGTTTGCCTCAAAGCGATGTGAGTGTGAAGATGAGTTGGCAGGAGGGGGTGCCGAATTTCCTCAAAAATATTACCGTGAATGCGATCACAGTATCCAATCCCTGGCTGAACCTTTCGCTTAGCGGCGGGGCTACGCTGAACAGCAGTAATTTTATGGATTCCACTGTCAATATCACGGGAACACTAGCGGGCCAAAACCTGGAGGAAGTAAAAGCTGTTTATCTTCCCGAAGCGTTCGTACCAGAGGCTTTAAGAGACTGGCTTCTACATGGGCTAGTCAAAGTTCCGAAGCTGACAGGAAGTTTTGCACTAAAAGGCGCTTTAGCTGATTTTCCTTATGTGGATAGCAAGAAAGGCCTCTTTCAAATCGCTCTCCATGCGATCGGTGCTGAAATAGCACCTTGGCCGGAGTGGCCTGAATTAAAAGGGATAAGCGCTGACATTCTGTTCAAAAATCAAAAATTTACTGTTGATTCGGGGAAGGTGGAAACGCTAGGCGTCCCACTGCACCAGGTCCATTTAGAAATAGATGATTTGCGGCCGCATAAAATAAAAGACATTGTCGTGACAGGGTATGCTGAGCCGACAGGCGAGCAAGCCTTAAATTATATCGCGACGATGCCCCTTACAGATGAAAAGATGAGCGCTTGGCTGGAGTCTCTTTCCCTTACGGGTTCCATTCCTTTGAAGCTTCACCTTGTCATTCCGCTTGAAGAGGGCGAGCCTATTGTGGCAACGGGAGATGCCACGCTGAGCCATAATGACTGGGCACTTGAAGCCAATGAAGCGCCTCTCTTGACCGATATCACAGGCCATCTTCATTTTGTAAACGATGTGATTTCTATTCCCGACTTGCAATTTGATGCCTTTGGACAAAGCTTGGCTGCACGCATTCCGGCGGAGCCCTTAACGCATCTTAAGCTTTTTTTCGAGCATTTTGTTTTTTTAGGCGAAGATTTTCCCGGTCTAGAAATGGATTTTATTTCAGAAGATAACACCACGACCCTCACTTTTAAACATCCTCTTGTCACAGGAACTTTGCATCTAACAGGAGAGCAGCAGGATATTGAAGCCCATTTTACCGAATTTCATCTGCCGCTTGCGGGTGATGAGGTGCAGCAAAATACCCCGACGCTGCTTGGCGAGTTTCTCTCACATATTCCTCCTTTGAGCATCGTGGTGGATCAGCTTTATTATGGGGAAATGAATTTGGGTCGGTTTTCTCTAGGGAGTACGCCTTTATCAAATGGAATTGAAGTAAATCATTTAAATTTAAATGGAAAATATGCGACTTTAGTGACCGCAGGGCGCATCCAAACAGAGGCGCAGGAAGATCACTTTGAAGTGAGCGGAGTTTTGAACAGCAATAATTATGGTGAGCTTTTAAAAAGTTTGAATTTTCCTGGGCTCGTGAATGGTGGCTCAGGTCGGATTAATTTTGATTTAGGGGTTGGGGGGGCCATCGAAGCACCAGATTTGTCCACTTTAAATGGTAGTCTGAATTTCAATCTCACAGATGGAAAGCTTTTGAAGGTGAATACCGGCCTTGCGCGGATTTTTGGTTTGGTCAGTCTTGATACTATTTTCAGCACGCTATCTCTGAATTTCGGCAAGATGCTGAGTAACGGCCTCACATTTGATACGATGGAGGGTGGCTATGCAATTCATCAAGGCGTCGCTACAGCAACGGATAAAGGGGTTAGGATTGTAGGACCTTCTTTAACCCTGACCTTGAAAGGAAAGGTTGATTTTGTAAACAAAACGCTTAGACAAACAGCAACCGTCATGCCTCAAGTCGGAACCAGTATTGCGATCGCTGCAGCGTTTGTAGGGGGGCCTGTTGCCGGGGTGGCGACCTGGTTTGCCGATAAACTTCTCGGCAGTACCTTATTTAAAAATACGGGAATTACCTACAACGTTACAGGCTCATTTAATGAACCGGTTGTGAGCCTCTTTAAACCATCAGCTTCCTCATAGAAGTGGCTTCTTACATACAGCGCAAACAAGTTATTTGGATAATTTGACTAATCCTATAAAAAAAAAGCGTGTTATAGAAATTTTACTTGCAAAAATAATTTTTGATGTTATTATTAATATAATGTTAAATTTTACGTGATGTTATAAATGAAATGTGGCAATGAGCTTTATTTTGTAGATTGGTACACAAATAATGACCTCTATATACACACAAAGCTAGGCCAATATTTGGGCTCTCTGCCTTTTCTAGTTGATGATCATTAAGAGAACACTGCGTAACCTTGAAGATCAATATATAATCTTTGAAATAAAGTTTCTGGTTTAGAGATACCATAGCAGCGTCGTTTAA
>JBMDXV010000163.1:0-3022 GCA_048594525.1 Gammaproteobacteria bacterium
AGCTTGCTTATAGACCAATTCTCCTCTATATGCTACATCTGCATGCTTTGCGACCTGACCGCACTTTTATTCACACCCGGCCGCGCCTCCTCGTGAAGAGGCTCCCTCTGCTGGGACACTTTAAGTTTCGCGCATTTAGGCATAGACTTTTCATCAAGACTCAACGTAAGATAGGCGCATGAACGCCTTCCAGTTTAATATTAATACCCTTACCCAAGTGGGGGTGTTTTATGAAAAAAAGCTAAATCGGCTGCACATCAAAACGCTGTTTGATCTTTTAACGTATGCACCGCGCTTATATGAAGTCCGCAAAAAATCAGGATCGATGCGAGACTTGATTCCGGGTGAAAAGACCATGATAACCGGGCGCGTGATCGATGCCCGGATTCAGGAGCGCCGCGTCCGGATGCTGCTCGTTACCCTCGCAGATGACGAAGGCCTCCTCACGCTGCGTTTTTTTCGTTTTTATCCGGGTCAGGTCAAACAATTTGCAGTGTGTAAAAAGCTCTGTGTGTTTGGAGAAGTGCGCCAAGTAGGCAGCATTTTTGAAATGGTGCACCCCGAGTTTCAGTTTGTGGAGGACAATCAGTCCTTACCTCTTCCCGCTTTTACAGTTTATCCTCTGAGCGAAGGCTTGACACAGGCACGTTTGCGTCTCTTTATTGAAAACGCTTTTAAAGTAATAAAGTCCCATCCTTGTGCAGAAAACTTACCACCGGAAGTGGTGGAGCAGTTTTCCCTCATGGGATTTTATGAGGCGCTGGAATATATCCATTTCCCTGAGGAGTCCGCAGCCTTTGACGAACTCAATGCCCACAGGCATCCCGCTCAACTCCGCCTGATTTTTGAAGAGTTGCTGGCACATCGCCTGGCGTTGAAGCAACCGAGTGACGCACCCCTTGTGGCTCAGGCCCTCCAGGTTGATCATGAATTGATTTCGCGTTTTATCAGCGCGCTTCCTTTTACTTTGACGCCGGGGCAAGAGCAGGCGGTGACAGAGATTTTTGAGGACTTACAAAAGCCTGTCCCCATGCAGCGCTTGCTTCAGGGAGATGTAGGATCGGGCAAAACCCTGGTGGCTTTTTTGAGTGCACTTGCTGTGATGAAAGCGGGGCAGCAGGTGGTATTGATGGCGCCCACTGAAATCTTAGCGGAGCAATTGTTTCAAAAAGCGCGCGAAGTGTTCCAAGACTTTGGCATCTCGATTGTATCCCTGCTCGGGAAATTAACGGCGAAGAATAAAAGAGACGCCTACCAGCAAATTGAATCCGGCGCAGCGCAGTTCATTATCGGCACCCATGCCGTCATTCAGGCAAAGGTGGTTTTTGATGAGGTGGGACTCATCATCATTGATGAACAGCATCGTTTTGGTGTGGGTCAGCGCTTAAAGCTGCAAGAGAAAAGCGGAGGCGAACAGCATGCGCCGCACCAACTGATCATGTCTGCAACGCCCATCCCACGCACTTTAGCAATGACTTTATACGCCGATCTCGCGATTTCGAATATTACCGAATTGCCTCCCGGCAGAAGGCCCATTGAAACGGTTTTGATTCGAGACACCCGTCGCGATGAGATCATCGAGCGTCTGAAAAATGCTTGTCAGCAGGGTGAGCAAGTCTATTGGATTTGTCCTTTGATTGAGGAATCCGAAAAGCTGGAACTTGAAGCCGCAGCGGCAACCTGTGAGCGCTTAAGCCAAGAGCTCCCGGGGGCCTCTATCGCGCTCTTACACGGCCGCATGAAAGGCCCCGAGAAATCAAGCGTGATGGATGCTTTCAAAGCAGGGAAGATTCAAGTGCTTGTTGCAACCACGGTGGTTGAAGTCGGCGTCGATGTTCCGAACGCGAGCATCATGATCATCGAAAATCCCGAAAGAATGGGGCTCTCGCAATTGCATCAACTCCGCGGACGAGTAGGCCGAGGACATAAGCAAAGCTTTTGCGTACTCTTGTATCATCCCCCACTCAGCGCAACCGCAATGGCAAGATTACAGACCCTGCGGCAATCTCAAAATGGATTTGATCTCGCGGAGAAAGACCTCGAACTCCGCGGCGCCGGTGAGTTTTTAGGCACGCGCCAAACAGGTGGGATTGAATTCCGCTTTGCCTCTCTCACGCGCGACCGCGAACTGTTAAAGCACGTGCATGAAGCGGCGGAAGTGATGCGTGTAAAATATGCCGAGGCGTCCCAGAAACTAATTCAGAAGTGGTTTGCCTCTGGGCTTGAGTTTATTAAAGTGTGATTCGATAAATAGTACAAAACAGCCTGCTTTTTCGAATCCATAATACGATACTCTGTATAAGCAAAAAATATGATTTTGCTTAACGCAAAAACGAGCAATCCTATAACAAAAATGCGAGACCAGGCTGGGGACTTTTTTTGTCTTTTAAGATTTCTTTCTTGCCGCTTTTCTCTTACCCATAGCCATTCAAATCCAAAACAGGTGATTTCTAAAATAAAAACAGAGAGGCTGAAAGTAAGGAGTAGCAGAATTTCCCAAGGGGCAAGGGGAAGCCAGGCCACAATATGTAAGTTTAAAAGGGCCGGGAGTATGAGGAAGGTGGTCATGAAGAGTAAGAGGATCATCATCCAGTTTTTTCCGTAAAGCATTCCAAAATTTACAATAAACAAAACCAGGAAGTAGAGGATGATTAAGCTGAGTATGACGAGATATTGACCTGTTTCGTGGGAGTAGCGATATAAGGGGTAAGTCGTCCAGAAGCTGCACAATAAACTGAGGAGTAACACCAGCCAGGCCATGATGATCAGGAAGGGTGTTAACTTAATTCGATACGCGGCATACTTGTTTTTTGGATCATGCGTTTTTTTACCTTTAGTTTGCCAGAGTTCCAAAAACCAGAGTAAATTCCCTATGACCAGGAGGGGTGTGAATAAAAGTGCGGTCAGGTCGCAAAGCATGCAGATGTAGCATATAGAGGAGAATTGGTCTATAAGCAAGCTACTCAACTAACATGAAGGCAGGATGAATACAGAAGATTTAACAAAGCGATTGTCAAACCAC
>JBMDXV010000164.1:0-5165 GCA_048594525.1 Gammaproteobacteria bacterium
GGTTTGACAATCGCTTTGTTAAATCTTCTGTATTCATCCTGCCTTCATGTTAGTTGAGTAGCTTGCTTATAGACCAATTCTCCTCTATATGCTACATCTGCATGCTTTGCGACCTGACCGCACTTTTATTCACACCCCAAAGGGTTTGTTCCGAAAAAGGCAACAGCACAGGATGATCAATCACAACGAGCCTTTCGTCTGCCTCTGTTTGCTCAAAATAGTAACGCGCTGTGTTCAAAAGCTTTTCAAAATAAGCGAGATGATGTGCTTCATTTTGCACATCATGAGTCCGAAGCGGCATGACGAGACCTGGCGTTGAAAGACGGAAATCCGCATAGTCCGATAAGGCATATTTTTGAGATAGCGTTTGAATCAAGGCAGCGCAGATTTCAAGCGGACTTTTCTCCTCATGCACCCGAAATTGACGCTCCAAAGCGAGGAGCGCGAGATAAGGCTCAATCCGAATCTCGTAAAAAACCCGCTTTTTGACAGGATCGACTTCACGCGTTAGCGCCGTGATCACGCCTGAGAGGATTTGGTCGCCGCCCCGACTATCCTGATATTGCAAGCGTGCGGGACGAAGGAGAACGCCCTCTTCATTGAACGGCTGGTCCCCCTCCAAAACCTGGAGCACTACAACATAACACTGCGACAAAGCACTGGTATATTCAAATTGTCCTACTTCCAAGGACGTGATGAAGCCATCTGTATTGCGAATGAGCAGCATATATGGTTTAAAAACAAGCACAAGTGCAAATAATAAGCGTTACTTTTTGTGCTGTCAAGCGGTTGATGCGAATAAGTGTGATGGGCTTTTAAGTCAGGGGGCGCATATGGGGAAATAAAATCACATCCCGAATCGACGGGGCATTCGTAAACAGCATGGTCAGGCGATCAATGCCAATGCCTTGGCCTGCGGTGGGAGGCATGCCATATTCTAAGGCTTCGACGTAGTCGGCGTCATAAAACATCGCTTCTTCATCACCAGCGTCTTTGGCGGCAACCTGGGCTCTGAAGCGCTCAGCTTGATCTTCGGCGTCATTTAATTCTGAAAAGCCGTTGGCGAGTTCCCGGCCACTGATGAAAAACTCAAAGCGATCCGTGATGAAAGGATTGTCATCATTCCTGCGGGCAAGCGGGGAGACTTCTGCCGGGTATTCCGTAATGAACGTGGGTTGAATGAGTCGATGCTCGACCGTCTTTTCAAAAATCTCGGTTTGAATTTTACCGAGGCCTGACGTCGCCTCAGGTGAGAGTCCAAGCTTCTTTGCGAGTGTGCGGGCGGAGAAGTCCTCCGTCAAGTCAGTTAAAGTGAATTCAGGGTTAAAGTGTAGGATGGATTCCAGCATCGTCATCTTTTGAAAGGGCTGGCTGAAGTCAAACTCCACGCCTTGATACGTGAGCTTGGTGGTGCCCAAGACCTCTTTAGCAAGGAAGGGCATGAGTTCCTCTGTGAGCTTAATCAGGTCTTTGTAGGTTGCATAGGCCTCATAAAATTCAATCATGGTGAATTCAGGATTATGCCGGGTTGATACGCCTTCATTCCGGAAGGTGCGGTTGATTTCAAAGACGCGCTCAAAGCCGCCGACCACAAGCCGTTTTAAATGCAGCTCGGAGGCAATACGCAAAAACATATCCATGTCGAGGGCATTATGATGCGTTTCAAAGGGTTTGGCTGAAGCGCCGCCCGGAATAATGTGGAGCATCGGCGTTTCGACTTCAATGTAATCGCGCGCTTTCAAAAAGCTTCGGATTCCCTCGATGATCGCCGAGCGGATGCGAAACACTTCACGCACTTCAGGATTCATAATCAAATCGACATAGCGTTTCCGATAACGTTGTTCCTGGTCAGAGAGCCCATGGAATTTATCCGGAAGCGGACGAAGCGCTTTCGTCAGCAAACGAATGTCAGCAGCATGGATCGAGAGTTCACCCGTGTTGGTTTTAAAGGCTTTCCCTGTTACACCGACGATGTCTCCGAGGTCAAAGTGTTTAAAGGCTTCATAATTTTCAATTTCATCCTGACGCAGATAAATTTGAATGCGACCCGAGCGATCTTGAATGGTGATAAAGCTGGCTTTTCCCATCACACGTTTCAACATGATGCGTCCCGCAATGGCGTAAGGATGGCTCATTTCTTCCAAAGCGGCTTTCGTCTCATGGCCTAAAGCGGTGTGGATGTCTTGAGCCGTGTCGCGGGGAGTGAAATCATTCGGAAAGGCACTTTTTTGTGCGCGCCGTAAAGCGCTGAGTTTTTCGCGGCGCTCAAGGATTTGCGTGTTTTCGTCAAGCGATTCGATCGGATGGTCCATGGGATAACAGTGTATTGAGTCAGGCGTGCATTTTAGCGGGCCGCGTTGTGTTCGTCTATTCTTTTCGAATCATTTCTCTTTTTTTCGGAGAGAATGCATCTTCTTATGAAGGTAGTTTTTCAATTCCATAATTTCCATTTTTAAAGGCGCAAGCCGCATGAGGGCTTGACATCTTTCTTTGATGTTACTGCTTTTTAATTTCGTTTTTGTGGTGGTGAGCTCTCCTTCTTTTTCTTTGATTCTTCTCATTAATCTTTTGAACATGACTGCCTCCCCCTCATTTTAAGTGCGTATTCTTTTGGATTAACAGGAAAAAAGCAAGGATTAAAATCTTAAAATTTAGTTTTCTACTAAAATTTCTCTTAAGCCATTCGGTTGAATCTCGCTGACGAGGCCTGCTTTTTCCATATCTTCAAGCAAGCGCGCCGAACGATTATAACCGATGCGGAGCCTTCTTTGCACCAACGAAATAGAAGCCCGCTTAGATTGGATCACAATTTGAACGGCTTCGTCATACAGAGGGTCATTTTCACCCGTGGCGGTCTCGCCGTTTTCTTCGCCTTCCTCCCCCTCAAGCTTGTCGGTTGCAATGATGGTGTCGAGATAATCCGGCTCACCGCAAGCGCGCCAGGCTTCCACCACGCGATGGACTTCCGCGTCAGAAACATAGGCGCCGTGAATCCTCATGGGAATCCCCGTGCCAGGCGGCATATACAACATATCTCCATAGCCTAAGAGTTGCTCAGCGCCTTGCTGATCGAGAATCGTGCGAGAGTCAATCTTGGATGACACCTGAAACGCAATCCGGGTCGGCACATTGGCTTTAATGAGGCCGGTGATGACATCGACAGAAGGCCGCTGTGTGGCAAGGATGAGATGAATCCCCGCAGCCCGTGCTTTTTGGGCAAGCCGGGTGATGAGTTCCTCCACTTTTTTACCGACGACCATCATCATATCCGCAAACTCATCCACCAGCACGACGATGTAGGGAAGCGGCTGCAAGAGCGGGCAATCGTGCAGCTTGCCGGGATTCAGTTGGAGCCAGAGCGGGTCTTTTATGGGTTCATTGCGGCTATTTTTATCTCGGATGACGTCATTGAATCCTGCAATATTGCGCACGCCCATAAGCGCCATCAGGCGATAACGTCGGTCCATTTCTTTGACGCTCCAGCGGAGTGCATTGGCTGCTTCCTTCATGTCGGTCACCACCGGTGTGAGGAGATGCGGAATCCCTTCATAGATGGAGAGCTCCAGCATTTTAGGATCAATCATGATCATGCGTAATTCGTCTGGTTTGGACTTTAAGAGCATCGACATAATCATGGCATTCAAGCCCACGGATTTTCCGGAGCCCGTTGTTCCCGCAACGAGGAGATGCGGCATTTTGGCGAGGTCCACCACCTCGGGATTGCCGCTGATGTCTTTACCGAGCCCCATACTGACGGGCGACTTTGCCTTGAGGAAAGCCTCACAGTTGAGGACTTCGCGGAAATTTACCGTTTGTCGTTTTAGGTTGGGGAGCTCCAAGCCCACAAAGGTTTTACCCGGAATCACTTCAACCACACGGACGCTGGAGACAGAGAGGGAACGTGCTAAATCTTTATCAATCGTCGTGAGCTTTGATACTTTGACACCGGGAGCAAGCTGAATTTCATAGCGCGTCACGACAGGGCCCTGAAAAACGCCCATCACCGTGGCCATGATTCCAAAATCACCGAGTTTCTGTTCGACGAGGCGCGCGGTTTGATTAAGCTCCTCTTTGCTGATACGTGTTGTGCTCTCAGGCGCGGTATCCAATAAATCAATCGTGGGCGGTTCGCCTGTCGCCGTATGGACAGGAGAAGGGAGCGGTTTTTTAAGAATAGGTCGGGGGGCTTCTTCTTGGATCTTTTCAGGTTTTTCAAGTTTTACGCTAAGCACAGGCGCTTCTGGCTTTGGCTCAATCCAGGGAGCCTCGGCAACGGGTGCAGGCAGGGGCGCAAGTTCAATTTCAATTTCTTCTTCTGGTTTTCTTTTAAAGCGAAAGAGTGAAAAAAAGAATTGTGCGCTGCGGCGAAGTGTTCTCAAACATCCCCAAAGATGAAGCAGCCACATTTTTCCTGAAAATAAAGTCAAACCGACTAGAAAAAAAGCGCATAACGTGATAATGCTCCCTGTCAAATTCAGGAAGGGCAAGAAAAGCTCCGGCGCAAATTGTCCGAACATGCCCCCCGGCCCATTGGGATAAGGCCAAGAATCTTGCATCAAAATGAGATTAAAGAGACCACTTAATGACAGCAGCATAAACAACCAGCCTACAAAGCGGAGCACTTTGAGGGCACGCGAATTTTCGTAATGAATGGAGAGTTCTAGCCAATGAATATAGGCATGATACAAAAGCGTGACAGGCACAAGATAAGCCGCAAGCCCGAGGCAAGAAAATAATAAATCTGCAATCCAAGCACCTACGAGACCGCCTAGGTTATTGACAGGATGAACACTGAGATGCGAAAAAGAGGGATCAATTCCAGTATAGCTGGCAAGCGCGACAAAAAAATACAGGCCGATCATCGCCGATAAAATAAGACCTGCCTGACCGAGGCGAATTCTCGTGATAGAGGGCGCGGGACGTTTTTGATCTTTAGTTTTCTTCTTTCGCGACAAACCATACCCTGGGCTTTTAAAGGGGGAGTGATTTTAACAGTAAGGCTCTGGGATTGTAAATTAAAGCTTAAATAGGACTTACGCATTGACAGGATTGTGTTAATATGCGGGTCTTTTTAATGAGAGCAGAAATAGATCATAAGGACTTTAAAAAAACCTTCCACTGCCCGCTGCACTTTAGATATATATATTTGGTATTTGCTGGGAGAG
>JBMDXV010000165.1:0-2025 GCA_048594525.1 Gammaproteobacteria bacterium
AAAAAAGGTGAAAAAGACCGAGATGAAACAACGGATCGCTATATTCAAGAAAATAAGGATGAGCAGAAAGACTTGAATCAATGTATTGCAGAGATTCTGAGTGCTGCGGCAAAAACCCCCCCGGCAGAGCTTGCCGTGCTCAGGCAGAATTTGGAAAAGTTAAATTTGAGCCCATCCCAAACCGAGAGCCTTGTCAGATCATCGGCGGGTCAAATTGAACTATTCATGCATCTTGCTAACATCCATGCGTTTGTCAGTAATAAAGGGGTGATTCAGGCTTTAACGCAATTGCATGGTTTCGCGCAAAGACTCCAAACGCAGACTGTGATGGCGCAACAATCTTTCCCTCAGCAGCAGGCTCAGGTTTCGGCCGCTACTCCAGCAGTGCAGCAATCCCAACCTCAGCAGCAGGCTGAGGCAGTGGAACAAGCGGACACCTCTCCTGAAACACCCAAAGAATTTGTGAATCAAGTGAATCTGTTTTTAGAAGATCATATGGCCTTGGTAAAAGGCTTTATAGGCGGGCATCAACATAGACAAAATCTTCATGACTGGCAAACGCCCGTCCCCATGCCGACTTACTTTAGGGCGAACTATGATGAAGAGCTCGATAAGTTATTGAGCGTTCTCGGAATGTTTAGTCGGTTTGGCGGAAGGCATGGCGTAAATTTAAATGCTTTAAACACCGTGACACATCTGCACGCAGGAATGATCGAGGCAGGGTATGCTAAAATCAATGACCCTGCCTTTGGCGTAGGACGTTAAGCTTTAAGATAACGCTCTGCCATAGCCTCAAGCCCGATGGCCTGGATCTTACTGGCATGGCCCGCTGAACCAAATGCGGTAAAGCGGTCTTTGCAGATCGCTTTCATGGCCTCTTTCGCCACTTTGCTGTAGCCTCGGGGATCAAACTCTGAGGGGTTTTCAGCAAAATAACGCCGGATGGCTCCTGTGCAGGCTAAGCGTAAATCGGTATCAATATTGATTTTACGCACGCCATGTTTAATCGCTTCCTGAATTTCTTTAACGGGCACGCCGTAGGTCTCCGGGATTTTGCCGCCAAATTCATTAATCACTTTCAGCCAATCCTGAGGGACAGAAGAGGAGCCATGCATGACCAAATGCGTATTCGGAATTTTGGCGTGAATTTCTTTCACGCGGCTGATGGCGAGAATATCGCCTGTCGGTGGACGGCTAAATTTATATGCCCCGTGACTGGTCCCAATCGCGAGTGCCAGGGCATCGACTTTGGTGGCTTCAACAAAACGTTCTGCTTCGTCCGCGTCCGTCAAGAGTTGGCTATGATCCAATTCGCCTTCTGCGCCGGAGCCGTCTTCTTCGCCCATCATCCCTGTTTCGAGTGAGCCCAAGCATCCCAATTCGCCTTCTACCGAAACGCCGCAGGCGTGGGCCAATTCAACAACGTGACGGGTGACTTCCACATTATATTCGTATGAAGCGGGGGTTTTCGCATCTTCTTTTAAAGAGCCATCCATCATGACGGATGTAAAGCCATTTTGAATGGAGCGAAAACAGACAGCAGGCGCTGCCCCGTGATCTTGATGCATAACGATTGGAATCCCGGGGAATTCTTCACAAGCCGCGAGTACGAGGTGCCGGATAAAGGTGGAGCCCGCATATTTACGAGCGCCCGCCGAGGCTTGCAAAATCACCGGGCTGTCTACGTCTTTGGCCGCCTCCATGACCGCACGAATCTGTTCGAGGTTGTTCACATTAAAGGCGGGGAGTCCGAATTGATGCTCTGCCGCATAATCGAGAAGTTGCCGGAGCGTAATAAGCGCCATGATTTTTCCTTGTAATCAATTTAAATGAAGAGCGCAATCTTAGCCGTCTGTCTGCTGTTTGACAAGCGGTGAGATTTGACAGGGTGTGAATAAAAGTGCGGTCAGGTCGCAAAGCATGCAGATGTAGCATATAGAGGAGAATTGGTCTATAAGCAAGCTACTCAACTAACATGAAGGCAGGATGAATACAGAAGATTTAACAAAGCGATTGTCAAACCAC
>JBMDXV010000166.1:0-3018 GCA_048594525.1 Gammaproteobacteria bacterium
GTGGTTTGACAATCGCTTTGTTAAATCTTCTGTATTCATCCTGCCTTCATGTTAGTTGAGTAGCTTGCTTATAGACCAATTCTCCTCTATATGCTACATCTGCATGCTTTGCGACCTGACCGCACTTTTATTCACACCCGCCCGCCCCACCTTAGCTTTTTTTTTTGGACACAGCTTGTTATAATGTCACAATACAATTTTTTATCACTCTATTTTATATTACTTCCAGAGAACTCGGTAAGGAGCGTATATGTTAACCACCTTATTATTATCAAGGTTTCAGTTTGCTTTTACGATCAGTATGCACATTTTATTCCCTGCCTTTAGTATCGGGCTTGCTACCTTTTTAGCGGTGATGGAAGGAATGTGGCTTTATACCAAAAAAGAATTTTATTTGAACATATGTAAGTTTTGGACCAAAGTCTTTGCGTTGACGTTTGGAATGGGAGTCGTCTCCGGAATTGTAATGGAATTCCAGCTCGGCACCAATTGGGCGGCCATGACGCAGTCGATCGGTGGGGTGCTGGGCGCTCTCTTTACTTATGAAGTATTGACTGCTTTTTTTATTGAAGCCGGGTTTTTGGGCGTCATGGTTTTGGGCTGGAATAAAGTTGGTCCAAAACTTCATTATTTAGCGACGATTCTTGTTGCAGTGGGCGTTACGCTTTCTTCCTTCTGGATCATGTCTGCCAATTCCTGGATGCAGACGCCGAGCGGCGCCGATTTTGTCAATGGAAAATTTATTGTCACCAGCTTTTATGATGTGATCTTTAACCCGTCCTTCATTCCGCGTTTCTTGCATATGCTGCTCGCTGCCTATGTAACGACCTTGTTTGTCATTGCTGGCGTTGCAAGTTATTACCTCTTGCGAAGGAAGCATGTGCAGTTTAGTAAAACCTGCTTGTCTTTTGCGATGTATGCTTTGCTCATTTTAATGCCCTTGCAGATTTTTTTGGGCGATACTGTGGGGCTGGTCGTCCACCTCTATCAACCGATTAAAACTGCAGCCATGGAAGGCTTGTGGAATACAACCTCGGGTGCGCCATTTGTCATTTTTGCCTGGCCTGATATGGCTCGTGAGACGAACCTCTGGAGTATTACAGTTCCGCATTTTGCAAGCCTCATCAATACACATGAATGGAATGGAACTTTGCAGGGCCTCACCTCCGTCGTGCCGGATGATCAGCCTTATGTTCCCTTGGTTTTTTTCAGTTTCAGGATCATGGTTGCAGCCGGATGTCTGATGCTGCTCATTGCATTTACCGGTTTATTGTTGCGCTTCCGTAAAAAATTATTTACTACGCGCTGGTTTTTAATGATCTGTCAGTATTCTTCACCTATCGGTTTTCTCGCGTTGTGGGCAGGGTGGATCACGACTGAAACAGGTAGACAACCCTGGATTGTGTATGGCGACTTACGGACTAGTGACGGCGTATCTCCCGTTTCCATACACAATCTCATTATTTCTCTGATTTTAATTGTAGTGGTATATGGGATTATTTTTGGTGTGTTTTACTTTCGCTACTTTAACCGTATTATTCAAAAAGGGCCGGATGAATCTATTGGGATGGAAAGTGCGCCTTTTAGCTATATGACCAAGTCCGCTGCAGAAGGAGAAAAGCGATGAATCACCTCTTACCCCTCATTTGGGCAGGCATTATTTCATTCTGTATTTTAATGTATGTGACCTTGGATGGCTTTACTTTAGGCACAGGCATTTTGATGCCTTTTATGAGCCGGAAAGAGCGGGAGCTTGCCCTGGGCATGATCCTCCCCACCTGGGATGGCAATCAGACCTGGCTTGTTTTGGGCGCGGCGAGCTTATATGGCGCTTTTCCTATGGCGTTTGGAATCATTTTGCCTTTGCTCTATTTGCCGATTATCTTGATGGTCATGGCCTTGTTATTTCGAGGTGTGGCTTTTGAGTTCCGCGTCAAAGCAAGCGAGCGTGGGCAAAAATTCTGGGATTATTGTTTTATTGGCGGTTCAGTTGTGGCAACCCTTGCTCAAGGGGCTGTATTAGGCACTTTTATTAAAGGCTTTTCCGATGTATTAGGGGTGACTTATCCTCAATTTTCCTGGTTATCTCTTTATTCAACCTATACGGCAGTTGCCTTAGTTTTTGGATATGCCCTCCTAGGGGCGACGCGCATGGTTTTAAAGACCGAGGGCGAGCTCCAGGCCAAAATGCGTCGCTTTGCCAAAGGGCTCAGCTGGATGATCGCTTTTTTCCTCTTGACCGTAAGCTTGTGGACGCCTTTCATTGATTCTGCCATTCAAATCAACTGGTTCGGCCCGCACCGAATGGGGTATGTCATTATCATGCCGATGATCACGGGGCTTGCTTGGTTGGGTTTGGTATTCAGCTTAAAGGCGAACAAAGAAAAAGCACCTTACTGGTTCAGCATCATTATTTTTTGCTGTTGTTTTGCAGGCTTTGCCATTGGCATTTGGCCGGATGTTCTCCCGCATACGATTTCCATCTGGAGCGCGGCATCGCAACCCATTTCCCTCAAATTCATGCTCGTCGGTGCAGCCATTATGATTCCTGTATTATTCTTTTATACAGGCTATGCATATAAAATCTTTTCAGGTAAAGTCAAAGATGCGATTCACTACTAAACTCAAAGCCTTGCTAAATAAGCCTGCTCGGTCTAGAAAAGAGCGTTACTTGTGGTTTACGGGATTATATCTTGCTGCGATGATGGGCATGCTTGTGGTCTCGGGCCTCATCCATCTCATTGTTGCCATTTTATCGAAGTAATCTCTCATGATTGTAATACTGGTGCCAATCATCTATATCAGGTTCTGTCGCAAAAGTTTATGATGGGCGAGGTGATCCTATTTTGCAGGCGAGACTATGCTGCGAGTTGATAGAACGGTGCATCCAACTACTTAACGCAACTATTAATAATGTAACGTCGTTGTTATAATTGTTAATTGTTACCTCTAAATTAAGAGGAGAAGTAGTTGTGAAATTAACAGATAAAGAAAGATGTAAAATTGAGGTTTTGCATC
>JBMDXV010000167.1:0-1680 GCA_048594525.1 Gammaproteobacteria bacterium
GTGGTTTGACAATCGCTTTGTTAAATCTTCTGTATTCATCCTGCCTTCATGTTAGTTGAGTAGCTTGCTTATAGACCAATTCTCCTCTATATGCTACATCTGCATGCTTTGCGACCTGACCGCACTTTTATTCACACCCCATGATGTTTCATAATAGCTTTGACGTAACGGTGCTATGGGACATCATTTGGGCGGAGTACCTCGTTTTGTTGGTTTATTCTTTGGTATTTATGTTCCCCATCGCATGGATCAGCCATCGTTTAAAACCATAACTTATATTAGAATGGGCATCACTACACCATAATGAATTGATAAAGGATTGGGAATTATGTCAAAAATTTCAACCGCCATTAAAGATTTCGCCCCTTATATAGTTCCTACTGCTGCATGGCGTGTGAGGAAAGTACTAGTCCTTCCTGATTAGTGTCTCGAAGTTGAATTTATGGATGGAACAGTAGGGACTATCTTCATGAAAGCGCGCGTTTTCAATCCTAAAGCGGATGTCTTTAAAGCGCTCAAAAATCCTAAACTTTTTAAGCAAGCGCATATTGAAGTGGGGGCGGTAACGTGGCCAGGTGAAATTGACCTTGCGCCGGATACGATGTACCAAGCCATTAAAAAAGAGGGGATTTGGGTTTTGGATTAGTTTGAGTGAAATTTGCTTGTAAAGCGTTTTATTTCCGCTATGCCTTGCTCTCTTGCGTCTAAGCCAACCAAACCCACATTTTCGAATGGAATAAATTCTAATTTCGCATTGGTCATCGCAGCAGCTGTTTTTTTAGCTGCACTATAAAGGTGAAAGCAATTGGTGGTGCCGGTCATATATAGAACGGGCAAGGAAATCTTTGACACTTCAGGCAAGAGATTAAAACGAAAAAAGAGTTGCTTGCTAACATACTGATTAACCATTGGATCAGTAATGACCCGGTTCAAATACATTTATGGAAAAGGCGTATTCGACCAGCAAGGAGCGCAATATTTAAAATAATCTGCGCCGCTTTCTTCCGAAAAATCCTGAAAATAACGCTCAGCGGCTTGACGTGCAGCAAGCCCTCCCCGTGCCTCATAGGCCTCAAGAATGTCTGTTTTATCGAGACAAGCTTCAGTTTCTCCAAGGATAATGCCCGCGGCTTGATCTTGATAGGTTGCGGCATACAACTGCGTAATCCACCCGCCGAGAGAATGGGCATAGAAAAAAGGCTTGTCTAGGCCTAAAGTATTACAAAAATGATAGAGATCATCAGCCCATTGTTTTAAATTACAATGCTCGGGGTTTGGATCAATACTTCGCGCATAACCTCGGTTGGACACAAAAATCAACTGGGCAAACTCAGCCGCAGCTTCTAAAATCGGAACATTATAACAATGTTGATCCGCACTCCCATGCACCGAAATAATCGTCGGCTTTTTAATGACTGAAGGGCCATTTAAAGCATATTCACTGCCGTAAATCTCATAATGCAGTTTGACATCACCTATATCAGCATAAGGCATTTTGTTCTCTTTTGATGGGGCGTTAAGCGTTGGAAAATATATAAAAAAATTCCTGGCGGTGACCTACTTTCGCGATCGAATTGATCACTATCATCGGCGCAGACGGTTTTCACTTCTGAGTTCGGTATGGGGTCAGGTGGGACTCCGCCGCTATGGCTGCCAGGAAACTGGTTGTGTCTTTCTTCT
>JBMDXV010000168.1:0-2544 GCA_048594525.1 Gammaproteobacteria bacterium
GTGCCGCACAACAATATAAGACTGTTGTAGGCACACAAGGCGCAGATAAACGTCCGGACGCGATGGTAAAGCTCGGTACGATTATGCTTGCATACGGTGACAATAAGAGTGCCGCTCAGCTTTTCACAAACGTGATTAAAAAGTATCCCAAAACGCCTGCGGCAAGCCAAGCTGCGACTCGCTTAAAGACGATTTCTTCTTAATTGTTAATTTCTAATACATTCCCAATTGTTAAGGCATACACTATGATGGTCCCCGATAATTGCTGATTTAACAGTGATGGTAGCGCGGACTTTTAATGGCTTTTGCATCCCCATATTCATAGTACGCATCTAAAACAATCGTAATAAAGGTAGCTAAGGGGATGGCAAACACAAGTCCCCAGAATCCTAATACTCCACCAAATACAACGAGTGCAAAAAGAACAGCAAGAGGATGTAGATTTAAAGCCCGACCAAACAACCAGGGCGCCAGGAGATAAGCATCCAGCATATGCACCAGCACATACGCACACATGAGGAAAATAAAATGTGAATCGAGGCCAAACTGAAACAGTCCGATAATCACAACAGGAATGGTCATAAGGAGGGTCCCCACAATGGGCATAAACACGACAAGGCCGCCCATTAAACCGAGGAGGACGCCATAATTTATTTTAAAGGCCAAAAATACGCCGATATACACCACACCTACAATAATCGACTCAAGCAAAATCCCCAAGCCATAACGACCGAGTTTTGTTTTTGACTCACACCACACCGTTAAAATAATTCCATGCGGGACAGGCAGATTTTTGATGAACAGGAATTTAAATTTATTTTTATCTTTTAACAGAAGAAACGTGATAATCGGCACTAAAAATAGATAGATGATCCACTCCACAATGTTAGAGAGCGAATTTAAAGACGGGCCCACCACTTTTCCGAGATCCTGTATGTTTTGGATGTTAAAATGCGTAGTGTCGCTGATCTTGGCCACCATGTCTTGAGAAATCCATCTGGGATAGCGTGCTGGCAAAGTTTGCAGATACGTTTGAAAATCAGTAAAAAAGCTCGGCAATTGCTGCACAAATAAAGCAATTTGGTTGGAAATTAAAGGGATGAGTTTAATATAAATTAAAATCACAACACACCCAAAACCTAAAAACAAACTAATGATTGCGGTCAGACGCTTTATTTTTAAAGTCCTGACCAAAAAATAAGTGAGGCTATTTAAAATATAAGCCAAGAACAGGCTAGCGAGAAAAGGCGCAATGACGCCTCCAAAAAAATGCATCACCAGAACCGCGCCTGCAATAATCAGCAAGAGCAGAATATTTTCAGCTTTATCAAAATACTGATTAAACCAGGCTTTTATTTCCTGCATAATACTTACCTTATTATCCCACGCTCCGCTTGAACTAAAAAATCCGCAAATAATTTCACGGCGGCGCATTCTTTTTCCATTTGCCGTAAAATCGTAAGCGCTGCTTCCATACGCAAACCCTGACGGTAAATGACTTTATACGCCCGACGCAACCATTGAATGGTATCCGCGTCAAAGCCCCGGCGTTTTAAGCCTTCTACATTGAGACCACAAACAGAAGGGCTCGCGCCTCCCGTAACCATCACATAAGGCGGCACATCCTTCACCACCATACTGGCTATTGAAATAAAAGAATGAGAACCCACTTTGCAAAATTGATGAATGCCGCACATGCCGCTCATAATGACATAATCTCCCATGACGACATGCCCTGCAATGGCGGAACTATTCGCCATGATGTTGTGATCGCCCACGATACAATCATGCGCAATATGGGAATTAGCCATAAAAAGATTATCACTCCCAATGCGCGTTACACCTTGATCCTGGACGGTCCCACGATGAATAGTGACACATTCCCGCACCACATTATCATCTCCCATTTCTAGGCGTGTTTCCTCTCCTTTATATTTTTTATCGGGTGTGGTTTCTCCGACGGAGGAAAATTGAAAAATACGATTGTGCTTTCCGATTTTAGTGAGGCCATTGATGACCACATGGGGTGCGATCTCCGTCCCTTCATCAATATCCACTTTGGGGCCGATAATCGAATAGGGGCCGATTTCCACAGATTCATGGATTTTAGCGCCCTCTTCGATAATGGCAGTGGGATGAATCACGGGGTGGGTCCTTTATAAGCCGCCATAATTTCTGCACTGCATACGACTTCTCCCTGTACAGTGACAGTTCCTGTAGCTTTAATGATATCTCGCTTTCTTCTGCCAAATTGAATATCAATGATGAGTTGATCTCCCGGAATCACAGGTTGTTTAAACCGGGCTTTATCAATCCCTGCAAAATAAAAGAGTTCCTTACCGCTTCGCTGAACGCCAGAGTGATCAATGGTTTTAAACGATAATATGGCCAGGGACTGCGCCATGGCTTCAATAATGAGGACGCCTGGCATAACGGGATTATCTGGAAAATGGCCTGTAAAAAAAAGCTCGTTAATCGTTACGTTTTTCAAAGCCTGAATCGATTCTCCCGGCTTAAAGTCCAGAATGCGATCAATGAGAACAA
>JBMDXV010000169.1:0-7699 GCA_048594525.1 Gammaproteobacteria bacterium
AGATCAACCCGCTTGTGATTACGGAGGCCGGGAATCTTCATTGCCTGGATGCCAAAATTAACCTCGATGACAATGCGCTCTATCGCCACCCTCGCTTACAAGCAATGCGAGATGCATCTCAGGAAGACCCGCGCGAAGAACTCGCCTTGCGTCATGGCATTAATTATGTCTCGCTGGAAGGGGATATCGGCTGCATGGTGAATGGCGCAGGCCTTGCGATGGCAACAATGGATTTGATCAAACTCTCAGGTGGGCATCCCGCAAACTTTCTTGATGTGGGCGGCGGCGCAAACAAAGAGCGTGTGATTGAAGCCTTCAAATTGATTTTATCAGATCCCTCCGTCAAAGCCGTACTCGTCAATATCTTTGGCGGAATTGTACGCTGCGACATGATTGCGGAGGGTATTATCGATGCCGTAGCTGAAGTCGGCGTCAAGGTGCCAGTGGTGGTGCGTCTTGAAGGCACGAATGCAGAATTGGGATCAGAAAAATTAAGAGAGAGCGGTCTCAACATTATTGCCGCTACAGGATTTACGGATGCTGCACAAAAAGTCGTTGCAGCAGCGAAGGGAGTATCAGCATGAGTATTTTAATCAACAAAGCCACTAAAGTCATTTGCCAAGGGTTTACTGGCAAGCAGGGAACCTTTCACTCCGAACAAGCCATTGCCTATGGTACTAAAATGGTGGGCGGCGTCACACCCGGCAAGGGCGGACAAATGCATTTAAATTTACCTGTCTTTAATACGGTGCGTGATGCGGTGGATCAGGTCAAGCCCGATGCAACCGTGATTTATGTCCCTGCGCCGTATTGCTTGGATTCTATTATAGAAGCCGCGGATTGTGGGATTCCCCTCATCATTTGCATTACCGAAGGCATTCCTGTGCTCGATATGTTGAAAGCCAAGCGCTGTATTGAATCCACGGGTTCTCGCTTAATCGGCCCAAACTGTCCCGGTGTGATTACGCCGGGCGAATGCAAAATCGGGATTATGCCAGGCTATATTCACAAGCCCGGCAAAGTCGGGATTGTATCGCGCTCCGGCACGCTCACCTATGAGGCTGTTCATCAAACCACGCGTCTCGGCTTTGGCCAAAGCACCTGTGTGGGTATTGGGGGCGATCCTATTCCCGGTTCAAGCTTTATCGATATTCTCAAGCTTTTCCAGGATGACCCTCAAACCGAAGCCATTTTGATGATGGGTGAGATTGGAGGCTCTGCCGAAGAAGAGGCGGCTGAATTCATCAAAGCCTATGTTACAAAACCGGTGGTTTCTTATATCGCAGGGGTGACAGCGCCTAGCGGAAAACGGATGGGCCATGCTGGCGCCATTATTTCGGGCGGTAAAGGGACGGCGGATGAAAAGTTTGCCGCGCTGGAGCGTGCTGGCGTGTATACTGTTCAGTCTCCGGCAGAATTGGGTGAAGGCGTCAAAGCGATTACAGGCTGGGCATAAAATATTTTGAGTGTATTTTATTGAGGCTCCGTCTGAAATCGGCTATCCTAATGCCTATTAAACTTATTTTCCGCTAAATGTGATCGATGAAGAAGGATATCGTGCCAATGTCGGAATTATTCTCTTAAACGCCAATGCCAGTCGGGTGTTCTGGGCACGCAGAATTCGACAACGGTCCTGGCAATTTCCGCAGGGTGGACTTAATCTCGGTGACCACGCCTTGTCGGCCTTGTATCGCGAATTATATGAAGAGGTGGGCCTCCGCCCTCAGGATGTTGAGGTATTGGCGGCGACTAAAAATTGGTTTAAATACCGGCTTCCCCCGCATATGATTCGGACAAAAACGCCGCTCTATGTCGGACAAAAACAAAAGTGGTATTTGCTGCGTTTAATTAGCCGTGAAGATAAGATCAAGCTGAACACAACAGTAAGCCCTGAATTTGACGCGTGGGGATGGGTGGACTATTGGCATCCTTTGAGTCAAGTCATTTCATTTAAACGTCATGTCTATCGTAAAGCATTGGAAATGCTTTTTCCCATCGCATTAGCAGAGCGAAAAAAACGGAAAGTAAAGCGAGGGAAAAATGACTATCGATAAACTCATTTGTGTGGGAAAAAACTATCTTGATCATGCTCGTGAGCTTGGGGACGCTGTTCCGGAAAAGCCCGTTTTGTTTTTAAAACCTGCGAGCATTTTAAAAACAGCCCGAAGCTGGGGAGATCAGATTGATGCCGTCTTGCCGCAAAATCGGGGAGCGGTACATTACGAATGCGAGGTCGTCCTCCGTGTTGCGCCTGATTGCTGTTCGTTTGATGCTGTTTCTATCGGTCTTGACATGACGTTGCGAACCCTCCAAGCGGACCTTAAAAGACAGGGCCATCCTTGGACAATCAGTAAAGTGTTTCGCGATGCAGCTTGTGTTGGCCCCTGGATTCCGCTAGCAGAATTTAAAGTGTTTAGAACGACACCTTTCCAATTTCAACTCAATGGCGTGTGTCGACAGCAAGGGAAGGTTACAGAGATGGAGATGAGCCCGGAAGCGTTGATAGATTATGTTGCATCCTGCTTTCCGCTCTGCGAAGGGGATTTAATTTATACCGGTACCCCCGCTGGGGTAGGAGAGGTCTCGTTAAGTGCTAGGGCAAAATTATCCTGGGGGCCTTATGAATACGAGGTAAAATGGGCGTAACAATTTTTCGAATAATGGTTGACAGCAAAGCAAAACTCCATTATGATTCCGCCCCTTGCGCCCGTAGCTCAGCTGGATAGAGTACCTGGCTACGAACCAGGCGGTCGGGAGTTCGACTCTCTCCGGGCGCACCAGTTTGGATATGAATCAGCTTTACAGAGAAATGTAAGGCTGTTCGAAAATATAAACCAGGCGAGAAAAAAGTGAGTTAGGGTGTGTTTGTCCCGCCAATCATCATTTCAGAAACAAGAATCGAGCCGACCTGAATTTTATTACGCGTTTCCACATCCGCCCCGATCGCGAGGATGGTTTTAAATATATCGCCTAAATGGCCTGCGATGGTCACTTCAGATACAGCGTGCTGAATTTTTCCGTTTTCAATCCAGAGTCCGGACGCGCCGCGGGAGTAATCGCCAGTGATTAAATTAACCCCTTGGCCGATGAGTTCCGTTACGAGAAGGCCGGTGCCCATTTCTTGGAGTAAATCATCAAAGCTCCCGGTTTTTGTACTCTGAACCAGGAGATTGCGAATGCCTCCTGCAAAGCCTGTGGTTTCTCTTCCCAATTGACGGGCGGTGTAGGAATTTAAAAGATAGGTTTTGATGCATCCTCTTTCAACGAGGTTTTGTGGCGCAATGGCGACGCCTTCTCCATCGAAGGGCGCGCTTCCCAAGCCTTTTGGGATGAAAGGGTTCTCATAAAAAGTGAGGAAGTCTGGAAACACTTGTGTTCCCAATGAGTCTGTGAGGAAAGTCGTTTTACGGTAAAGGTTTCCACCTGAGACGGCTTTGAGATAGTGGTGAATAAGGCTGCCCGCAAGATGAGAAGCAAAGAGCACAGGCGCTTTTTGCGTTTTGACAGATCGTGGGTTTAGGCGTTTTAAAACAGCCTCTGCGGCATCGATTGCAATGCTTTCGGGCCTCCAGAGATCATGAAAATCTCGGCTCACACTAAAGCTGTAATCCCGTTCTTTTTGTTTATTTTTTGCTGCGATTAAAGACAAAGAAAGACTGTGACGTGTTCCTGCGGAACTCGCCAAAAAACCATGGGTATTGCCGTAGACGGTTAAGCCTTCATAGGTACTGAACGCTGCGCCTTCTGAATTAACAATGCGCGGGTCATAGTCCAAGCCTGCTTTTTCACAGGTTTGCGCCAAAGCAATGGCGTCGCTGATCTCATAGGGATAGGGATGGGCGAGGTCGAGATCAGGCCAGTTTTTGGCAAAGTGCTCAGGGTCCGGCAGGCCAGAGCAGGGATCATCAACTGTGAATTGAGCAATGTGACAGGCGGCATGGAGCGCGGCTTGCAGGCTCTCATCACTTAAGTCACCTGTGTCAGCAGAGCCTTTCTTTTTACCGAAATAAACTGTAATGCCCATGCCTTGATCTGCCTGATTTTCTAAGGTTTCCAGGTCTTGCTGGCGCACGTTCACTGAAAAGCCTTCCCCTGCGGACAGAGACACTTCCGCTTCAGTCGCGCCTTGCGCCTTGGCCTGCTTTAAAATATGGGCGACTTTATCTTCATAAAACGCTTTTAATTTTACTGTATCCATATGATATCCTTTTCATTTTTAAAGAGGGGAAAACCGTTCGCCGATGGCCCATTTCATCAATTCTTTTTTAAGCGGGAGTATGCGGCCCACATAGCGTGATCCTATTTGACGGAGAGGGGCAAGGGGAGCCAAGCCATAGAGGGTATGGATTCCTGAAAAACTTCGGCTGAAGCCTTGATTATATTTTAATGTCTCACGGCGATAAGCGTCTTTCAAGGAAGGCTCACCTAGGCTGTGTTTGCGGGCTTTATTCTGCGCAATCAATTTTGAAAACACAGCGACATCCCGAAAGCCTAAATTGACGCCCTGGCCCGCGAGCGGATGCACAATGTGAGCGGCATCTCCCAATAAAGCAAAGCGATGCCCAGACACGATTTTGGCCTGCTGCGCATAAAGCGGGAAGTGGGCGATCTCTGAGATGATTTTGAGCGCGCCCAAAAGCGGAAAGGCTTCGTTTAGTTTTTCGGCAAGCGGGTCAGGCGAGAGGGATTTCATCCGCTGTGCTTCTTCTCGCGCCAGCGCCCAGACAATTGAAGACACGTGGCTGTGATAGAGTGGTAAAAAAGCCAGTGGACGTGGTAAAAAGCGTTGATAGGCCGTGGAATGATGCGGGAGTTCAGACTCGACGTGAAACACGAGTGCTTCTTCCTGATAATCATAGGTTTCAAAGGGAATGTGAAGGGGGTTGGAAAGCGCAGTATTGCCGCCTTGGGCAAGCAAAAGAAAGCGGACGTTTACGGGCTGTTCAGCCTCGGGGATCAGCGTGTATCCCTCGGTGTGAGCGGTGAGGGAGAGGCAACGCGCAAAAACCCGTTGTATAGTCGGAGGAAAGGAGGCTTGAATAGCCTGAAGCAAGACTTCATTTTCAATCAGTACGCCCAGGCGATCTCGGCCGATTTCGCTTGCATAAAAAGAGAGAAGGGCGTCTTCTTCTTCAAACACTTTCATCGCAAGAATTTTGGCAAAGCGTTTTGGATCAAGCCCTGCGGTGATGCCTGCCGAATCGAGTAGATTCCAAGAAAAAGGGGTGAGGACACTGACGCGTAAGTCTAGCGTAGCGTCTTGTTCTACAGGACGCCGTGGATCGAGGAGGGCTACAGAAAACCCCTGTTGTGCTAACAATAAAGCAGCAAGCGAGCCCACGGGCCCTCCGCCGATCACGCCAAAATCGTAATCCATTTAATATTTCCCTACCATGATGTTATTCAATTCTGAACGCGCAAAGGAACTCCCTTCAAATAAGGCCAAGAGCAGCGTTCGCCCCTGTGCGATGAGAGGGCGATTCCCTTCAAAGCCTTTCACAAAAGCATGGGTAAGCCGTTCCAACTTCTTTTGCTGAGGGGCCGCGCGCGCTGTGTATTCCGCCCATAAGGAAGTATCGAGCGTGGGTTGCATATCGAGCACTTCTAAAAAAGTCAGGATATCCCGAACAGCGAGGTTAAATCCCTGACCCGCCACAGGGTGAAGGGTATGTGCCGCATTCCCGAGTAAACCGATGGTGCCCTGGTGCGTTTCCGTAGCACAAATTCGTTTGAGGGGGTAGGTTTTCATGATTCCATGCTCTATAAAAATACCAGCGCGATAGCCGAAAGCGTCTTGGAGTTCCTTTAATAAACAGGCAGAGGGTGGGCGATCATCGGGTCTGATCCACACGATCGTATATAAGTCTTTTCCCACAGGTAGGAGCGCAATGGGGCCTTCGCTTGTAAAGCGCTCGAAGGCTGCGTCCGATACTTGTTTTTTGACCCGCACTTTTCCGATCAAGGCGGAGGCTTTGTAATCATGTGTGAGGGTTTGAATGCCAAGCTGTTTACGAATGGATGAATCCGCGCCATCGGCAGCAATCGTTATTTTGCTTTCAAGGGTAAAGTCCTCAAACTGCCCCTCTAAAAAATGAATCTGAGGGGTGAGCAAGACTTTTTCCTGCAAAGCGAATAGGAGGCCTTCAAAGGGAATCACGGCGCCTAAGTAGGGTAATTTCTCTTCTTCCGCTTGAATGTGCACGATGCCCCGATGTCCTTTATCGGAGACGTGAATGTTCGAAATGAAATGGGCATCCCGGAGGAGGTCAGCGCATCCCCAAGCCTTAAAAAGCTGAATGCTGCCATAGTTAAGGGCGAGCGCGCGCGTATCTAAAGGTCGGGTGGGATCGGGCAGGCTTGCTTTTTTGCGTTCGACCAGCGCAATCGTGTAGCCGCGTTCAGCCAGCTGCAAGGCCATTAATGCGCCCACCAAGCCGCCGCCCACAATGCAAAAATCAGTGGACGGTGGCATGATTGCGAGGGGCCAATTTTGCTTTGAGCTCCGTACTGATCAATAAGACCGCCGCTTTCACATGCTCAACGAGTTCGATAAAACGGAGCTCAGACTGTGGATCTTTTTCATCTTCTCTGCTCATTTCAACTTGGCTGATGGCGAGGAGGTCATCGAGGGCTTCTTTTAGATCAGGAGACTCGGCAGGCGGCTTTTCGAGATTAAAGCCCATGAGATGTAAGCCCGTTAAATAGCCTTGGCACCACTCGGAGAGACCATCAATACGTTCGATTAAGGGAAGATCATCATCAGGCAAGAGAATGGGAAGATCAAAAGAGTCCACATCAAAGGCTTTGACCGTCTCGCGAAAGAGAAGGGTTAGGCATTGATAGGCTTTTTCGGCAGCACTGTTGCCGGGTTCAATGTGGGCCGCCAGGAGAGAGTCCACCCAGGCCTTTTCGCGAATTTGATTATTGAAGGAAATTAAAGCGCACAACAAGCCATGTGATTCAGCCGCAGTGCCTAATGAGGCAAGCGTTTCTAACGCCTGGGCGACTTCTGTAAAAGCGGGGAGCGTTGTTGTCATGATGTTCCTTGTTGCGGGTCGCGATAGACAGGAATAGGTCGGCCTTGCTCATTGATGGCCACGTACGTAAACAAAGCTTCGGTCACACAATGCCGCATATCGCTGATACCGTTTGTATTGACCCAGGCCATGATTTTAAACGTCATGGAGGTCGTCCCCACGCGTTCCAGTTTCGCATAGCAACACACGGTATCTCCTACTTGCACAGGGTAGCGAAAGCGCATGGCATCAATCGCCACCGTCGTAATCCTGCTTTTCGATAATTTGCGTGCAGCAATGGTCCCGCCGAGGTCCATTTCGGAAATGAGCCAGCCGCCAAAAATATCTCCATTGAAATTGGCATCTTTGGGCATTGCCACTGTGCGAATGACGAGTTCGCCTTCCGGCTCCTCTATTCCTTCTATTTTAGAAGTGATATTGTTCATATTCAATCATATTTTTTTAAAAGAGAATTATAACGGAAAAAGCGGGATGCGGGAATGTCAAACAATTTTTTTACATAGGACTTTCTTCTAAAGAACAATAGGACTTACGCATTGACAGGATTGTGTTAATATGCGGGTCTTTTTAATGAGAGCAGAAATAGATCATAAGGACTTTAAAAAAACCTTCCACTGCCCGCTGCACTTTAGATATATATATTTGGTATTTGCTGGGAGAGC